>JABDPU010000071.1 GCA_013042625.1 Flavobacteriaceae bacterium
GCATAAGCGCCAGTGGATTTACTCTCTAAATTCCTGGGAGACTGTGGTGTTTCCCAAATCCTGTTATGATCCAGAAAGGTTCTCACGTTGAGCAAATCACTCAATGCAATGCCGTAATCTTCCTGCAGGTCCGTAGCGAGTTTGTCGGGTCGTCCAATATCACCCCAAATGACCTTCGCCCAGATATCAGCTTTGATCAGGTTGGCCCTGGTCACTTTTAAAGCAGCCCGGTTAAAATCTACACCAACTAGAAACAATGGATGCTCATCAAGCATTTTTCCTCTTTCTGTCTGATTTTCTATAACATCAAAGGCATGCTGAATAAATGCGCCATTGCCACAGCCCATATCGAGAATACCTTTGGGCTGATCTTCGATCGGTTTATTGAAAAGATCGATTATTATTTTATCGATTGCCCTGAAATAAGTGGAATGAGCTCCACCACTTCCCCATACATTCATTTCGCGGTGGACATGCCGTTCAGCTTCATCGCCCTGCTGTTGTTTCAGGACGGTTGGACTGCCAAAGATCAGTTCATCAAGCCTGGTTAAGGTAGGCAGGTAAGAAACCGTAACGCCATATGCTGTTGCCCGTTGCGCGAAGAACAGTCCTTTAGGATTAAACCTGTAGGTTTCATTTTTTTTATTGAACCATTCTAATTGCGTTAGGAAATTCAGGATCTTTTTGAAATTTTCGGGATCCCGATGATATTCCTGGGCGCGGAAAGAGGCTTCCATAAAGTATTTATGAAAGAAACCGTTCATTCCTAATAAAACAATCAGCGGACTGACTATCGCACCTTCAATATGACTAAGTACCTGTTTTGATACTTCCGGACTATTGTTGATGTCAATACCATAGTTATTGCTATAATTAGCACAGCATTTATCCAGTACATGCAAAGCATTAGGATTTATTCCTTGATTAGGGAAATCAACGGCATGACCAAGCCATTGAACCGCTTCATCATAACAATGGATCATGTCAAAGGCTTTTAATCCGTTTTTTGTGGTTTTAAATTCAACGTCTTGTTCATCCCTGAGTATTTGTTGGCTTAACCAGCCCTGGGAGCATAAAATTCTCAAGCCAATATTGAGATATCCCTTATTGGCCTTAAAGGCAGAGGCCAGGTCATTTAAACGACAGGTCTTGTTATTCTTAAGATGATCAATAAGCCCTGCTTTATGCAATGCTAAAGCTGTAGGAGCTGTTACCAGTCCGTCGAGATGAGAAAATATTGTGCCCCTGAAATGGTCCTTATCTTGCTTGGTGAGCATAGGTTAGTTTGTAGCCCCTAAGATAAAAAAACCTTCAAAAGTCTGAAGGTTTCGATAGATAGGATATTAACTTTATTTAAACAAATAATCAATTTCCTGTTTTTATCTCAGTTTGGGATAGCTGGCCGGATCTGCTTCATGCATGACATTATAAACGATCTCAAAAATATCTTCCGCAGACGGTTTGCTGAAATAGTCACCATCAGTGCCATAAGCAGGGCGATGTGACTTAGAGGTAAGCGTTATCGGTTTGCTGTCAAGATGTTCATATGCATTCTGTTCATTAAGAACTTTGTTGAGGATATAGGCCGAGGCTCCTCCAGGAACATCTTCATCAATGATCATCAATCTATTAGTCTTTTTAACACTTTCAACGATCTTATGATCAAGGTCGAACGGAATGAGCGATTGTATATCAATAACTTCGCAATTGATATCAACGGACAGCAATTCCTTCGCAGTCTGCTCTACCAAACGCAAGGTCGATCCATATGAAACCAGTGTTATGTCGTCACCCTCTTTTATCGTTTCCACGAGTCCGATCGGTGTTTTGAAATCACCCAGGTTATTCGGTAGTTTCTCTTTTAGGCGATAGCCATTCAGGCATTCGACAACTAATGCCGGTTGATCACCCTCCATCAAGGTATTATAAAAGCCTGCGGCCTTGGTCATGTCTCTTGGTACGAGCACATAAACGCCGCGAATTAAATTTAATATACCACCAAGCTGAGAACCGGAATGCCATATGCCTTCAAGCCGATGTCCTCTTGTCCGGATGATCATCGGTGCCTTTTGTTTACCAAGAGTCCTGTAATGCAAGGTGGCCAGGTCATCGCTGATGATCTGCAAGGCATACATCAGGTAATCGAGATATTGAATTTCGGCAATAAGCCTGAATCCGCGCATCAATAGCCCAATACCTTGTCCGACAATAGTTGCTTCCCTAATACCTGTGTCGGCAACACGCAAGAGTCCGTATTTCTTTTGCAGGCCTTCTAATCCCTGGTTGACATCACCGATCTGTCCCGAGTCTTCTCCAAATACCAAAGTTTTCGGATTTCTACTGAAGAGCATGTCGAAATTATCACGGATGATCATTCTTCCATCAACCATTTCCACATCGCTGTCATAGGTGGGCAATACTTCTTTAATCCCAACAGGATTTAGCTCAGACTCACTATACAATAGGGAGCTGAATTTTGGTTGGTGGATTTCAAAGTATTTTCCGATCCAATCTTTCAGTTTGTTCTTACTATCTGAGTTTTCATGTATGACCTGACGAAGCACCTTGCGAGCAAAACGAATAATATCTTTTTTGATCGGCTCATCAATTGCTTTCAACTGACTGATCTGGTTTTGAATAAATACCTTATTACTGCTCGAATTTGCCAGAGCTTCGGCAATTGCAATCACATCATTTTTATCCTTAATGTTGGGCGCTACAAAAGCTTTCCACGCTCTTAGCTTACCTTCTCTGACTTCTTTTTTAATCTTTCGATCTAATGCCAGAAGTTCTTCTTCACTGGCCATATTATTATCAATCATCCACTGCCTCATCTTCAGGATACAATCGTATTCCGATTCCCATACTAATCGCTCCTTACTCTTATAACGTTCATGAGAACCAGAAGTAGAATGGCCTTGAGGTTGAGTCAAGTCTTCAACATGGATAATTACCGGAACATGATATTGCCTTGCGATTTGCCCGGCTTTTTGGTAAACGTCGATCAAACCGGGATAATCCCATCCTTTGACGTTCAGAATTTCGAAACCGTTTGTGTCTTCTTCTTTTTGAAATCCTTTTAAGATTTCCGAGATATTCTCCTTGGTGGTATGGTATCTGGCTGGAACCGATATACCATATGCATCATCCCATATACTCACCACCATCGGCACCTGAAGCACCCCTGCTGCATTAATCGTCTCCCAGAACAGGCCTTCACTGGTACTGGCATTGCCTATGGTTCCCCAGGCAACTTCATTCCCGTTTTTTGAGAATTTAGTCTGGTTGATATCATCGAGTTTACGGTAAAGCTGAGAAGCTTGGGCCAAACCGAGTAGTCTAGGCATTTGCCCGGCGGTAGGAGAGATGTCTGCACTTGAATTGATCTGTTCGGTCAGGTCTTTCCAGTTAAAACTTTCATCCAGGCTATGTGTTCCAAAATGACCTCCCATTTGCCGACCGGCACTCATAGGATCGGCTTCGATATTGGTATGAGCATACAGTCCGGCAAAAAACTGCTCTACAGTTAATTCACCAATTGCCATCATAAATGTTTGGTCACGGTAATATCCCGATCTGAAATCACCTTTATTAACGGCCTTTGCCCAAGCGATCTGAGGAACCTCCTTGCCGTCACCAAATATTCCAAATTTAGCCTTTCCGGTTAAAACCTCCCGTCTACCCAATAAACTACATTCACGGCTGGTGATTGCAATGGTATAGTCGTTCAATACTTCCGCCTTGAACTCTTCAAATGATATATTGGATTTTAAATCGGGGTTCGTCTGCATATGGCTTATCTGGTCGTTGTGCAAAAATAGCCAATCAGAACGAGTTTTACAATGTGAGAGATGTTAATAAACTATAAGAAATTCAACAAATCAAGCTGTTTATTAACAAAATTTGAAATTTCATAAAATTATATTAGCTTTTCTAAGAATAATGCAAAAAACAGAAGGAAAATTTAATACCATCGTCTTCTAAATAATCCTAGTAAGGTCTGTGGATCTACTGTAAAAAGGAATCTAATTTTTTCATCATAATTCTTTTGAGAGATCTCCCAACCATTATTGGAGTATACAGGTAGGTATATTTCGAAGTAATCGGTCACCAGGTTAATTCGTATTCCGGCATCATAGACAAATTTCGGACTGATTCCCTTGTTCTTTATCAATCCTACATCACCATAAGCCTGAATATAACGCCAAATGGTAGTGCTGAGGTTAGCAGTAGTCATCCATTGGTTTGCGAAAGGCACATCGAGTTTCGATTTAAAGCCGCCTTCAGCAATTATAATTTGCTGACTGAATATCCCTGAATCCTCAGAACGTCCCAGGTAATTATAATCGAAGAGATAATCTGTTGGACGATCCAGGGCAAAACTGAAGTAATCTGAATCGGCTGGATTATTATTGTACAGAAAGGTTCCGGCAAACATCCGTAGTATTAACTGACGATTGCTCTCGAATAATTTACGGTATTCATAATTGAATGACAGCTTACCAAAAGTTTTAGATATCTGAAAATCGGTGAACCAACGGTTGAAATTGATCAGGTTATCATCAGAATGGATAAATCTGGTGTTAAAAACAGCATAGTTAGGCTCATCTACATTAGAAATATTATTTATATCCGCGTCCCTGTTTATATCCAGATACCTGATATTTAGATATTCGTATTTATTTGATCTCAGGTCATTTTTATCTCTGAAATTAAATGAAATACTAGGCCCGATTCTCCTGACGAATAAATCCTCTGCATAAGACCTGTAGCTTCCGGAGATCCCATATGTGATTCGGAAGAGATCTGAATCTTCCAGATCCTGGTAAAAGAGCAATGTTGCTGATCCGGTGAGCGACTTCGATTTAGTTGCATATTGAGGCGTGAACCTGTAGTTAAATGGCCGCCGGATAGCGGTCTTATTATAAATTTTTCCACCCAGAGTCAATCCGTCATAAATATTTTTAAACTCCACCATGGGCATTATGAAAACCTGGCTGTAATGGGGATCTTCAAAGTCTTTAAACAACCTGAATTGCAAAGGTTTACTGTTAAAGAATAAGCCCTTTAGCGATTTCCAGTTATCTCTCAGATTATACTCCGGAATGGTGTTGTCATAATTTAACACCAGTTTGTTGGCATCTCCCTTCGGAATGGTAAGTGTTCTGGCTTTTTCAATATCCGATATCCATGATTTAGTCAATACCGAATCATCACTCATGGTGAACAGGGAAATAGGCACCTCAGAATCCCGTTTATTAATAATGGTCAATGTTATAGAGTCCTCACTCTGTTTGACCTTCCTGATTTTGAAATCAATTTTTTTCCTGGTATTGACATAGTCATTAAAAAACCAATCGATGTCCTTTTCTGTCCTGGACTTCAAAAATGATTCAAAGTCATTGACTCCTGAATGCCGGAGGCCATATTCTTTCAGAAAATCTTTCAGTGCTGGTTCAAGGACACCATTATTGATAAAATCATCAAGATATTTCAGTCCGACACCGGCTTTGTATTTGTTAGCAAGATTCTGATTGAATTTGGTCAGTGAATCTTTAGGCATCGAAAGTTTCTGGTCACGGTTAGTCCTTGCGGTATGCATATAGGTCAATCCATACTGTTCATTGAATTTAAGATCGGCTGCATGAAACGAACGTATTCCCCAGGTATTGGCAAGCGTACCCAGCAATTTCATATCAGGGTAGTGCACATCCATATATTTCATTAGAAAATATATCTGGACTCCATCCTTGACCCATTGGTCGGTTCTTGGGTTTAACAACAGGGTATTACTGAGGTAATTCCCCAAAACGTTTTTCAAAAGGGTCAGTTCGAATTGGAAATGTTCGGGAAATGGCCTGATGAAATCAGGTAACTGGTTTAAACCGTAAACGGGATCACGTCTGGCATCAATATTGGTTACCAACAACTTTTCATGAGGGTATGGTCCCAAGTATTCAGTAACGAATCTCGTAATCTTATCTGTAATAATGGCTTTGTCTGTTGATAGCAGCCCTTTTTCATCGATATCGGATACCACAATGAAATCATCGGTTTGGATGGTCTTGATATTTGGCAGACGCTTTAAGAATAATCGCGTATCTACCCTGTCCTTTCCCGAAAAGACAATGATGCGATTATTATCGAAATGGGTTGATGTCACCTCATCTAATTCTGAAATGGCCACATAATTATTCGGGATGCTAATCTGAAGATTAATATCTGCCTTCGGAATATACATGTCATCCAAATCTTTATTGCTGAAGTAATGCCATTTTCCATCAAAAATAGCTGGTGTTATATACCAGTATTTGAGATAAACTTCTTTAAATGCCGAGATACCGTAATCGGTGAATTTGTTGCTCGGAAGCTGTATATTATATAATAATTGAATATTGTAATTCTGTCCCGGTTCCAATGGTTTGGGCAGGGCAACTTTGATCACATCCGGACTTTCTGACAATCTTGAATACTGTAACTCAGGTCCTCCAGGTTCCATAACTCTGGAAATTACAGTATACCCCCTGTCTTCGCTTTTGGCAAAATGAAATTTGGTATTATATTCTTCCGCAAACCGAACAGCAAGAGGCGTTAACTTGGTGGAATAACTGTTCGCCCAATCATTCAAATAAATAGTATCTAATGCCTGATCGCTTTCATTCCTGTATTCAATAGATTGATTGATCTGGACTTTTTTATCATCGATATCGAAGGTCGCGTTGATATCTATCTTGTTCTGGGCGAAAATCCCGATAGAAAAAAGAAAAATCGATATGGAAAGCAGGTTATAACGCAATTATTTTTTGATAAATTTTAAGGGCTCTGATCTAAAATCTGAAAAGGCAATATAGTAAATTCCTATTGACCAGTTAGATACATCAATTTCAATTTGGTTTAATCCTTGGATGCCTTGCCTGTAAATTTCTTGTCCGAAAACACTAAAAATCCACAATTCATCAATTCTGGTGGAACCTGAAAACTCCAGTCTTAACTTATCATTTACAAGGTTACCCGGTATGAATTTTATACTGGAATTAATAGCGAATTCTTCCTGCGACAATAGCTGCTCATTGGTTTGTAATTCAGCAGTCACGGGCAAGTGATCACTCATATCATGTAAAGCATCCCGTATGGAGTCACTAAACAAGGGACCAGAACAATTTGAACTATTTATAGCCTGGTTATAGCAATTGTTATTTCCATTATTTCCATAGACCTGGTATGAATTAGAAACATAATACAGATCGGGATCGGTTAGCATGTTTTCCGAAGTCAAAATAAAATCAAAACGGTCGTCGAATCCGCCTGCCGCACCCCCAAGTCCGGACTGGGTCCTTGTTGATTGTGTAAAGACATCCAGGTATACAAGGTTATTACTCCAGGTGCCTAAACGGTTTGCCGGATCGACGAAGGTGATGTTATTAGTTGGATCTATGAGTTCCTGAAAGGCCGGTTCTGATTGTGTATATACATTAAGATCTCCGCCAAGCAATACCAGTTCATCACTGGAGAAGGTGTCCAGATATGACGTCAGATCATCGACCATTTGAAGTCTAAAAGCCTGATTATCAGTACCGCTGGACGATTTTAGGTGACAGACAATTGTGTTGAGAATAATCGGATCGGTAGCCTGATTTACCGTATTCAACCTGAAAGTGTAATGATTGAAATCTCTGAAGATGGTGGTGACAATGTCCTCATCAATAAGATTGAACTTTGATGAATCATAAAAGATCATATTCTGTAGGTTATTCTGATCGCCAATGGCATCATCTGAAGTATTCAGCACAAAATTAGCCCTTGCAAAATCCGGTTTGAGATTTTGTAGAATAGATAGAATGGTATTGGCACCCTGTTCCGAATTTAATTCGCAAATCATAAATAGGTCCGGCTGATAATCCTGAAGGATGGTCTCCAGGTCATTAATCCTGCTGGTGGGTCCTTGCTCAGGATAATTCAGGACGTTATAAAACATGACCTTAAAGGTCTCCTGTGAAAAAGTGACATATGAAGTCAGCCAGCAAATTATTACCAGCAGGAGTTCTTTTCGTTTCATAGCATTTGATCCCGACTTTAGAAATTCGGACTTAAGTTGTACTTATCATAGAAAGCATTGAGGATCTCAATCACTTCTTCCTTTGTATCTACAAGATGTATAAGATCTAAATCGGTTGCGCTGATATTTCCGAATTTTTCAAGCAAGGTGTCTTTGACCCAATCTATAAGCCCTGACCAAAATTCGGTTCCCACCAAAACGATCGGGAATTTTTCGATCTTATGTGTTTGGATTAATGTAATCGCTTCAAACAGTTCATCCAGCGTCCCGAAACCTCCCGGCATAATGACAAAGCCCTGAGAATATTTTACGAACATTACCTTTCTTACAAAGAAATAATCGAAATCCAGGTTTTTATCGGAGTCGATATAAGGATTATCGTGCTGTTCGAAAGGCAGGTCTATATTGAGTCCAACTGATGTGCCTGCAGCCAGGTGAGCTCCTTTGTTACCAGCTTCCATGATTCCCGGCCCGCCACCGGTGATTACTCCATAGCCTGCCTCAACAATACTTTGAGCAATATCTGAAGCCAGTTTATAATATTCATTGTCGGGCTTGGTTCGTGCCGAACCAAAAATGGATACACAGGGTCCGATCAGGCTCATTTTTTCAAAGCCTTCAACAAATTCACCCATGATCTTGAAAATGGCCCAGGAATCATTACTCTTAATTTCATTCCAGGCTTTATGTTGAAGATCTCTTCGCATGTGTTAAATTGATTTGCTCTAAATTAATTCATTTTTTAGGAATCTGGCTGTATGGCTTGTTTTATGTTTTGCCACCTGTTCAGGAGTGCCTTCAACTATAATTCGTCCACCGCCTTTGCCGCCTTCAGATCCGATGTCGATGATATGGTCAACCATTTTTATGACATCCATATTGTGCTCAATGATCAATACAGTATTGCCTTTATCGACCAATCTGTTCAGTACTATCATTAATACACGAATATCCTCGAAATGCAAACCTGTTGTGGGTTCATCAAGAATATAGAAGGTATTACCTGTGTCTTTCTTTGATAGTTCGGTTGCCAGCTTGATGCGTTGAGCCTCTCCACCTGAAAGGGTCGTACTCTGTTGACCTAAGGTGATGTAACCCAGTCCAACATCCTGTATGGTTTTAAGTTTCCTGAATATCTTCGGAATATGTTCAAAGAAATCCACGCTTTCCTCTATGGTCATATTCAATACATCGCTTATCGATTTACCCTTATAACGAATTTCCAGGGTCTCCCTGTTAAATCGTTTGCCCTGGCAAACTTCACATTCCACGTAAACATCCGGAAGGAAATTCATTTCAATCACCTTTAAGCCTCCACCTTTGCAGGTTTCGCATCGGCCTCCAGCCACATTAAAACTAAAACGACCGGGTTTGTACCCCCTGATCATTGCCTCCGGAATTTTCGAGAACAAGCTTCTGATCTCGCTAAAAACCCCTGTATAGGTAGCAGGATTACTTCTAGGGGTCCTGCCAATCGGTGACTGATTGATATCAATAACTTTGTCTGTGTTCTTAAGGCCAACAATCGATTCATAGGGCAAGGGTGTCATCACCCCGTTGAAATAATAATTGTTCAGAATAGGGTAGAGGGTTTCATTGATCAATGTTGATTTTCCACTACCGGAAACTCCGGTGACACCCAGCATCTTTCCGAGTGGTATTTTCACAGAAACATTTTTGAGGTTGTTACCGGTACAACCTTTTAAATGAAGGAATTTACCATTACCCGGGCGCCGCTTTTTAGGTACTTCAATCGATTTTGTACCATTAAGATAATCTGCCGTCAGTGTGTGTTGTTTCATCAGTTCTGCTGGGTTCCCTTCACTGATAATCTCACCACCATGGATACCTGCTTCCGGGCCTATGTCTATAACATGGTCGGCATGCTCGATCATGTCTTTATCATGTTCAACAACGATTACAGAATTTCCAATATCTCTGAGTGCTTCCAGTGAATTGATCAACTTTCGGTTATCTCTCTGATGCAGACCAATACTCGGCTCATCCAGGATATAAAGTACCCCGACGAGCTGTGAGCCGATCTGTGTGGCCAGCCTGATCCGCTGTGCTTCACCTCCTGATAAGGATTTCGAGCTGCGGCCAAGGGTTAAATAATCCAGTCCGACATCAAGAAGGAACTTCAACCTGGAATTGATCTCCTTTATGATCTCTTCCCCTATGGTTTTTTGTTTTTCTGAAAGTTTCGCAGGAATAGACTTGAACCATTCGGCCAGCTCAACAATATCCATATGTGCCAGGTCGGCAATGCTTTTACCATCTATCTTGAAATAGAGCGATTCTCTCTTTAATCGGCTGCCATTACAAACATCGCAGACAACCCTGTCCATGTAATTCCTGGCCCATCTTCTGATTGATGTGGAGTCAGCCGATTTATACTGACTTTCAATAAAGTTTGCTATCCCTTCAAAGTCTATGCTATAATTACGGGTTACGCCCAGCGTTTTACTGGCAACAGAGAATTTTTCGTTTCCGCCATAAAGAATCATGTCAAGTGCTTCTTCGGGAATATCACGTATCGGGATACCAAGATCAAATTCGAAGCGCTGTGCAATGGTCTCTAATTGTTTAAAGATCCAGGTATTCTTCTGAGGCCCCTGGGGCGCCAGTCCACCATTTCTGATAGACAGGGAATCATCAGGGATGATCTTGTTGATATTAACTTTATGGAGATTGCCTATCCCGTTGCAATTCTTACACGCACCTTTTGGTGAATTAAAGGAGAAATTATTGGGTTCAGGATTCGGATATGATATTCCTGAGGATGGACACATCAGATTCCGACTGAAATACCTGAGGTCACCTGTTTCCTGGTCAATAACCAGAAGCACATCATCGCCATGGTACATGGCTGTATTAATACTTTCTGTAAGCCTGTTGTCTTTGTCAACATACTCATCCACTTTTAACCGATCAATTACAATCTCGATATCATGGGTTTTGTATCGATCCAGCTTCATTCCATGTTCCAATTCCCTGATCTCACCGTCGGTCCGTACCTTAACAAAACCCTGTTTGGCAATCTGTTCGAATAGTTCCCTGTAATGTCCCTTTCTCGATCGGACCACAGGAGATAAAATATTAATCCGCTTATCCTTAAAACTTTCTATGATCAGTTTTTTGATTTGCTCATCGCTATAGCTCACCATTTTCTCTCCGCTGTTATAGCTAAAGGCATCACTGGCCCTGGCGTACAACAGCCTGAGAAAATCATATATTTCGGTAATGGTACCAACCGTGGAACGAGGTGATTTGCTGGTTGTTTTTTGTTCGATGGCGATCACCGGGGATAATCCATCTATCTTATCAACGTCGGGTCGTTCAAGACCGCCCAGAAATTGCCTGGCATAGGCTGAAAATGTCTCGATATATCGCCTTTGGCCTTCAGCATAAATGGTGTCGAATGCCAGTGAGGACTTACCACTTCCAGACAAACCTGTGATCACCACAAGCTTTTCCCTGGGGATTGTCACATCAATATCCTTTAGGTTATGTACCCTCGCACCCCTTACTTCAATATTTTCCTCGAAACCGGCCATTCTTTTGCAAAGTTGCAAAGGTACAGGTTTTGAATGTAAAAATGAAGGGTTGTGGGAGTAGGATTATCTGGGAAAATCCACTGATTTATTAACAATCTGAAAGAAAAAATGGCAACTGCTATCGTGTACCTTTAATCTGGCCCATTTTGGTTGTGAGAAACACAATTCTGTGCTTTCCGGGAAGCCATGCACCGCTCTGAGTTTTAGTCCAATCCTCCCAGGTAGCAGGCAGACCCTTGACGGGAATAACCGACGTCCACATTTGAAATTCCTTTGGTCGACCCGATTTATCCATAATCCATAGATAAGAATCCCCCGGTGTGGACCCTCCCTGTGTAAAGGTGACGAGTAATCCCTCTGAACCATCGGGAAGCGAAACCAATTGTCTCTTAACCCCTTCATCAAAAACCTTGTAAGGTGCCACCAGCCAGAAGGAATCATTATAAAACATCCTGGTGGCTTTGGCAATGAGTTCATCTGCCTGATCATTAAAAACCTCAAAGTTATGGACATAAGCTTTTGAAGTTTTTGATGAGTTAAAGTATAAAACCGCCCTATAGTCCTTCCAATTCACCTCGCAATACCCTGCCTCCTTCCACCACTTGTAGTGGTTTCTTCTGAATGACCATTCGAGATAATTTGTTGAGGTATAGGAATCATAATCCAAAGCTTCAAGCATTTTGCTTGCCAGGGCGTCGGCTTCAGCACCGGTTTTACCGGCCGGAAGCTCTTGATTATATTTCAAATAGATAAAACCAAAGGTCAGAACTATCACTAACAGCATTGTAGCGATTGCCCATTTCATAATCTTATAAAACTTTCTCCTGACCATCTATATATTCCTGATTGCTTCTCGCTTGCTCAAGGGTTTTAACTGAGTTGAATTTACAAAATCTAAGACGGCCTCAGGTTTGGTTTTGGCATATTCTCTGAGTGCCCAGCCAATGGCCTTTTTTATAAAAAATTCATTCGAATCAGAGAATTTTCTGCTAAGTTCAAACAAGATTCCGGAATCCGTTTCAGATTTATATCCCAATTGAAAAAGTAAGGTACTTCTATTCAGCCACATATCATCAGAACCTGAAAATTTTTCGATAACCGATTCTTTATTATCGGGGAATTGTTTCAAGTATAACCCTAAAAGATATTTTGCAATGAAATCTACCGTATCCCACCAGGAATTGTTGGTGATCAGAAATTCGATGAGTTCAATATCCTCTTCGGCAAAGGACTTTTTATGTATTCGGTGGAATAACTCCATGGCACAGAGGTGTATTTCCCTAAATGGGATACCATACATTTTCTTTACCAGGTCCCTGCAATTGGCATGAATCTCTTCTTTATTGTTGGCAATGGCGGCAGCGAATAATTGCCTTCTCAGAGCGGCTTTTATTCCGAAGAATTCGAAATGATTCTTCATGTAAGCTTTCATGTGAAACGCATGCTCCGGATTGGCATGAGTTTTAAAACTCCTGGTCAGTTCATCAATAAACATAATGGGATTTTAGAATCCAACGGCGGTATCATCTCCTCTATGATCGGCACCGCCTTCCAGCGTACCATCTGTCAAAATGAGAATGGCATTAACCTTCCCGATGATGCTATTATTACGCTCAAGAATGCTGTAGCCTTTTGATTTTAGTTGCTCTTTTAACTCTTCCGGAAACCTGTTGGGCTCAATCGAAATAAGATCCGGTAGCCACTGATGATGGAATCTTGGGGCATCAACCGCGTCCTGCATACCCATATCGAATTCATGAACGTTAAGAATGGTTTGAAGCACTGATGTAATAATCGTCGAACCTCCGGGAGTTCCAACAACCATGTATAATTGATCATCTCGCTCTACTATGGTCGGGGTCATAGAACTCAGCATTCGCTTTTCAGCTGCGATGCTATTGGCTTCGGCGCCAATAAGGCCAAACATGTTTGGTACCCCGGGCTTGCTGCTAAAATCGTCCATCTCATTATTCAGAAAAAATCCTAATTCAGGAGAATAGAGTTTTGAACCATAACCGCCATTAAGTGTAGTTGTAACAGACACCGCATTTCCAAACTGATCGATGATTGAATAATGGGTGGTCTCGGCACTTTCCATAACCATAACCTGGCCATGACTGATCGATTCAGAAGCTGTTGCAGCCTTAAAACTGAAATCGTTCATACGCCGTTCCAGATATGAATCGGCCAGGATTTCATCGATCGGAATTTCGTTAAAGTCGGGGTCACCTAAATAGAAACTTCGGTCGGCATAGGCCCGGCGTTCGGCTTCGGTAATAACCTGAACAGCCTTCAGGCTATTGTGTCCGAACTCGTGCAGGTCATAAGGCTCCACCATTTTCATGATCTGACCTAAGCACACGCCACCACTGGAAGGCGGCGACATTGAAATGATCTTAAGATCGTCATATTCAAAAACGACGGGGTCGCGCCATTTGGCCTCATATCGATTCAGGTCCTCCATGCTGATAATACCACCTTGATCCTGGATAAATTCGGTAAGGACTTCCGCAGTTTTACCTTTATAAAACTCATCCCTGCCATTAACCAAAATACGCTCCAGGGTTTCTGCCAGAGCAGGGTATTTAATAGTGTCGTTTACTTTCCAATTTCTTTCGAGGGGAATGGTGTCCTGGTTGACCTTCCTAAAGGCATCTTTATAGCCTTCCAGGCGAGTTTCCTGTTTCTGAGTGACTACAACTCCATTTTTAGCCAACTCTATAACTGGTTTAAGCAGAACCTCAATCGGAAGTGTACCAAAGCGTTCATGGACGGCAAAGACTCCGGCTACAGTCCCGGGTACTCCAACAGCCATGGCTCCATAGGTGCTTTTTTCAGGAATAATATTACCGGCTTCATCAAGATACATATCCCGGTGGGCCTTTAATGGCGCTTTCTCCCGGTAATCAATTGCACCCGTATTACCGTCTTTGTCCCTGTAAACCATAAAGCCACCGCCACCAAGATTTCCAGCAAATGGATAAGCCACCGCCAATGCCATTTCAGTTGCAAACATGGCATCGAAGGCATTTCCGCCCTGTTCGAGAACAGCACTGCCAATTTTGGATGCTTCCACACGTGCAGTTACAACCATGGCATTTTCGGTAATAAGTCCTCTATTAACAGGTGTTTTGACTTCCAGATCAGGAGCCTGCCTGCAGTTGAACATCAATAAAAGGGCAACAAGGCCTAAAACGTAAGCGGAGGGTTTTCTATAATTCATCACGTGAAGATAATATTTTTAGTTGTTCCTCAGAATAGGATTTGAGCTCATCAAAGAATTCCTTGAATTCGCGATTGAATTCCCTGTAAAATTGGGCCAGCTCATCTATAGCATTATTCATCTTAGAACGATTTTTTGTCCGACGATTCATTCCCTCAAGTACCTTTTTAATTCCATCCGTGGTAGAATAACTCACCAGCCAGTTATCGGCGATCATAAAGGGTGTCAGATGCTGCACAGCCTCAGGGAGAATATCGAAATGCCGTTCGAGGATGTCATAAAAATCCGCTACATAAGTTTCAAGATCCACATCGCAGTAATCCGACCAGTTTTTTGCCAGGAAATGATCATATAAAATATCTACAATCACTCCTGAATAATGACCATAACGTTGGAATAGCCTCTTTTTGCTTTTCTTGAAAATCGCATGAGAATCGGTAAACGAATCAATAGCACGATGCAATAATATCCCTGTCTGAATATCTCTTGAAAATGACAAATAAGATCTGCCTTTTACATTGTCAGCAATGAAATTACCGATGATGACTTCTTCATTCCTTCCCGATAAATAAATGTGCGCAAGAAAATTCATTCAACCTGTTTCATAATTCGCCATGAAGTTAAACCAATCTTTTTAAGGATCAAACAACTAAATAAAATGAAACAGCATGCTGCTAATTTGAATAAATATGCTGAATTTTGTAATCATCATTTTTCAAGGGAAAATTGATGTTGGAATCACAATTAATTGCTAAAGAAATTCAGGATGACATTGATCAAATCCATTTCAGGAATCAGAGGGACTATTGGAGGTACGGTTTCTGAAAATTTAACGCCCATTGATGCGGTGACCTATGCGGCCGCATTTGGTACATGGGTTAAAATGCACAGAAAAAAAGAAAATTATAAAATTATTGTTGGCCGGGATGCACGTATTTCCGGGGAAATGATTCAAAGCCTGGTCATGCAGACCTTGGTTGGCTTGGGAATTCATGTGGTTGATCTCGGATTATCGACTACTCCTACAGTTGAAATGGCAGTTACCATGGAACATGCCGATGGTGGAATTATTCTGACGGCCAGCCATAATCCAAAGCAATGGAATGCCCTTAAATTACTGAATCCTAAAGGTGAGTTTTTAAGTGCTGCCGATGGTCAGACAGTACTCGATATTGCTGATGCTGAAGATTTCGAATTTGCCGGAGTGGATGATCTTGGCAGGATTACAAAAAATGATGCCTACATCGAAATGCATATCGATGAGATCCTCGATCTGCCTTTGGTCAATACTGAAGCGATTGAGCGAGCTAATCTTAAGATAGTTGTAGATGGTGTTAATTCAACCGGAGGCATTGCCATTCCACGTTTGCTGGACCGCCTTGGTGTACATGCTGTTGAACTCTACTGTGAACCTAATGGTCATTTTCCACATAATCCGGAACCATTGAAAGAACATTTAACCGATCTAAGTGAAAAAGTGGTTGACGAACATGCCGACCTCGGAATAGTTGTGGATCCTGATGTCGATCGTCTTGCTTTTATTTGTCATGACGGGGAAATGTTTGGTGAAGAGTACACCCTTGTGGCTTGTGCGGATTATATTCTGAGTAAAAACCCGGGGAATACGGTTAGCAATATGAGTTCATCCCGAGCATTAAGAGACGTTACTGAAAGTTACGGACAAAAATATTATGCCAGTGCAGTTGGTGAAGTTAATGTCGTTGAACTGATGAAAGAAACCAATGCGGTAATAGGAGGTGAAGGGAATGGTGGAATTATCTATCCTGAACTTCATTATGGCAGGGATGCCCTGGTTGGCGTAGCCTTATTCCTGAGTATGATGGTAGAACGCGGACAAACAGCAAGGGAATTAAGAGATGCATATCCGTCTTATTTTATGAGTAAAAAGAAAATTGAACTGACTCCTGAACTCAACGTAGACGAAATTCTTCAACGTATGGAATCCAGATATGCTATGGAAGAAGTATCGAATGCTGACGGGGTTAAAATCGATTTTGATGATCACTGGGTGCATCTCAGAAAAAGTAATACCGAACCAATTATCAGGATCTATACCGAGGCAAAATCCCAGCTAAAAGCCGATGAAATTGCCGATAGTTTTATAGAGGAAATTAACGGACTGGTCAATATTTAGTATTTTTAAGCGACAATAAGGAACATATGCTTACTACATCTTCCGAAGTGGATCACAGACCATCTGAACTGGAATCTTATTTCAAGCCTTTCAGGGACAATATCATTGGTATTGACCAGGAGTTTGATTCGCCCTATGGAAGAAAAAAGATTGTTTATACCGACTGGACGGCCTCCGGAAGGCTATATAAACCTATTGAAAACAAAATTATTGAGGACTTCGGACCATTTGTAGCCAATACTCATACCGAAACCACAGAGTCGGGAACGGCCATGACTATGGCTTATCAAGAGGCTAAAGCCATTATCAAACAGCACGTCAATTGCAACGAGAATGATATTCTCATCGTTTCCGGAACCGGGATGACCGGAGTGGTCAATAAATTTCAGAGGATTCTCGGACTTAAGGTTCCTGAAAACCTGAGAAAGTATACAGATATTCCTGATGAGATCAGGCCAGTGGTTTTTATAACCCATATGGAGCATCATAGCAACCAGACCTCCTGGTTGGAGACTATGGCAACCGTTGAAGTTATTCCACCAGGTCCGAAGGGATTATTTAGTATGGATAACTTGCAAAAACTTCTTGACCAGTACAAAGATAGAACGATTAAGATCGCTTCAATAACCGGAGGATCTAACGTTACTGGTTTAACCCTTCCAACTCATAAAATCGCTAAACTGATGCACCAGAATGGTGGGGTCTGTTTTGTTGATTATGCCTGTGCAGGGCCATATATAGATATCGATATGCATCCTGAAGATGAAGAGGGCTATCTCGACGCTATTTTCTTTTCACCTCATAAATTCCTTGGAGGCCCCGGAACCTCTGGTGTCCTTGTATTTAATAAGCAATTGTATCACAATATGATCCCTGATTGTCCGGGTGGTGGTACCGTTAGCTGGACCAATCCGTGGGGCGAACATAAATACATTGATGATATCGAGGATCGTGAGGATGGAGGAACTCCCGGATTTCTTCAAACCATTAAAGCAGCTCTAGCCATTAAGCTCAAGGAACAGATGGGCGTATCGAATATGCTGAAACGCGAGCATGAAATCATCAATCATATTTTTGATGAATTAGGTGATATTGAAAATTTAAATATTCTTGCTCCTCAGCATCGTGACCGATTAGGGGTGATATCATTTTATATCGATGACCTTCATTATAACCTTGGAGTGAAATTACTGAACGACCGTTACGGAATTCAAACCAGGGGAGGCTGCAGTTGTGCAGGAACTTATGGACATTATTTGCTTCATGTGGATTACGATATGTCGCATGAATTAACGCAGGAGATTTCCATTGGTGACCTGGCGAGGAAACCTGGATGGATCAGGATGTCTATACATCCAACAACGACCTGTGAAGAGGTTGACATTGTATGTAAGGCCATCAAGGAATTGGCCGAAAACCATGCTGAATGGGCTTCTGATTATATCTATAATTCAAAGACGAACGAATTTATTCACAAAAATTTTATTCCCGGAATTCGCCAAAACCAGATTAAAAACTGGTTTGAACTTTAGTTTTTTAATTAATTTTACTTTTTAATACGATGCTTCCAGCGCTTATGCGTCCAAAGATAATATTCAGGAGCTTCCCGAATCTGATCTTCTAATATTCGTGTGAATTTCTCAGTTAGTTGGTAGTCCGGATATTTGTTTGGCTCTTCAGCTAAAATGATGAATTCTGCCTGGTAGTGACCACGTCTTAGCTTGTCAATCTTTATATAACAAAGGGGAATATCAAATTGCTTGGCCATTGTTTCAGCTCCTGTAAAGCAAGGAACAGAATGTCCCATAAAATCTATCAGGGGATATTTCTTGACAGCTTTCGGACTTTGATCACTGACAAGACCAACGATTACAGGTTCTCCCGATTGAACTAATTTCGAGATAATCACTTTGGCTTGTTTGCTGGAGATGAGACCTAAATTAAATTTCGAACGGATACGCTTGACCAATCGATTGAAGTATTTGTTTCTTAAGGGTTTATATACCCCATAACCTTTAAAGCGAATATATTGGCCTATAACTATTGACCATTCATAACTGGCATAATGGCCATACATCATTATCAAACTTGAATGGCGGTCCTCAAGAGAATTTAATAATTCAGGATTTGCGACTTTAAATCGCTTGATTAAAGCCGCCTGGGAAATAGTAATGGATTTGATCATCTCCATGATCAGGTCGCATAAATGCCTGTAAAACTTCTTTTTAATCCGATTGATTTCGCTTTCGGATTTTTCAGGAAAAACCAGTTTCAGGTTTTCTGTGACAACGGTTTTCCGATAGCCCACAATATAGTAGACTAAAAAAAAGGTGAGATCAGACAACAGGTACAACAGCCTGAATGGAAGTATTGAGATCAGGAAGAGTAAAGGATAGACCAATATATAGACCAGAAGCTGCACGAAATTCTTTTGGCAAATATATGCTATATTTGACGTTTTACGTTTTTAGGGTATGAGCAATTTAGATATCGTAACCATAGTGATCATTCTGGCCAATGTGCTGTTCTCCATGAAGGGTTTTAGCGATTTCTCCTTCTTCGAAAAATATAAGTTTAACATCGGTGGGATAAGGCGCGGTGAACAGATCCGTATGCTCAGCTCAGGTTTTCTGCATGTGGATAATATGCACCTATTCTTCAATATGTTCACCCTTTATTTTTTTGCCGATGAAGTTATTTCATATCTGGGGCAGTTTAGCTTTCTTATTATATACTTCGGAAGCCTGATCTTCGGAAATATATTATCGCTTTTCTTTCACAAGGACGAATACCACTACAGTGCAGTTGGTGCCAGTGGTGCGGTAACAGGAGTATTGTATTCTGCGATCTTGCTCCATCCTGAAATGCGATTGTATTTATTTTTCATTCCGGTTCCAATTCCGGGTTATGTCTTCGGAATAGGATATCTGTTGTATTCCATCTATGGCATGAAAAACCGGGTTGGGAATATCGGTCATGATGCACATTTTGGAGGGGCAATAGGAGGTTATGTTTTGACATTATTATTGGCGTCCTGGCTGTTTGAAGAACAACCACTTATGGTGGCACTGTTAGCCATTCCAATTGTTCTCCTTTACCTGATGCGGCGTTTAGGCCATATCTGACAACTTATTTGAGCATATTCGCTATTTGATCCTCGAGTGCTTTTCCACGAAGCTTTTTAGCTACAATTTTTCCGTTTTCGTCAAGAATGAAAGTCGCCGGAATGGCATTGACGTTGTATAACATGGCAACCGGATCGTTGAAATACTTCAGGTTAGAAACATGATGCCAGGTTAATTTGTCCTTTTCAATGGCGGCCAGCCATTTGTCCTTTTGGTTTGGCCGGTCTAATGACACA
>JABDPU010000082.1 GCA_013042625.1 Flavobacteriaceae bacterium
GATCACAGCAGTTGGGTTGAAAATCTTACTTATGATACGAACACTGATTTCAAATTCAATGCGAGGCGTAAGAGCTACAGGTTAAATGAAAAAGGAGAAAAGACCTATTTAAGGGCCGAATATTACTACAGGAATTATAAGACTACCACGCTCTAAAAGAAATAACGTTCTTTTAACGGAACAAAAAAAAACGCCTCTGAGTCGGAGGCGTTTTTAATTTATATTATAAAATAACTTTACATCATTCCAGGCATTCCACCACCGCCCATTGGAGGCATTGGAGGAGTATCCTCTTTAATGTCAACTAAAGCACATTCAGTTGTCAGGATCATACCAGCAACAGATGCGGCATTTTCAAGTGCGATCCTGGTTACTTTCTTCGGATCGATAATTCCGGCTTTCATCATGTTAACATACTTCTCCGACTTGGCATCATATCCAAAATCTTTTTTGCCTTCACCAACTTTATTGATGACTACAGATCCTTCTCCACCTGCATTTTCAACTATGGTACGAAGCGGAGATTCAATGGCATTAGCCACGATCTGAATTCCTGTCACTTCATCCAGGTTATCAGTGGTCAGTTTGTCAAGCATGGCCTTGGCTCTTACTAAAGCAACACCACCACCGGCAACAATTCCTTCTTCCACAGCAGCTCGTGTCGCATGTAAAGCATCATCAACCCGATCTTTCTTCTCTTTCATTTCAACCTCACTGGCTGCACCAACATAAAGTACGGCAACACCACCGGCAAGTTTAGCCAATCGCTCCTGAAGCTTTTCACGATCGTAATCGGAAGTTGTGGTTTCAATCTGCGCCTTTATCTGGTTTACTCTTGCTTTGATATCGGATGCTTTACCAGAACCATTGACTATGGTCGTAGTATCTTTGTCAACAGTTACAGTTTCGGCTGTTCCTAGCATGGAAAGGTCAGCATTTTCAAGAGAAAATCCGCGTTCTTCAGAAATTACCGTTCCTCCCGTAAGAATTGCTATATCCTCAAGCATCGCTTTTCTGCGGTCACCAAATCCAGGAGCTTTAACAGCAGCAATTTTCAATCCGCCGCGAAGTTTGTTGACCACCAGAGTTGCAAGGGCTTGCCCTTCAACATCTTCAGCAATGATCAATAACGGACGTCCTGATTGCGCAACCGGTTCGAGAACCGGAAGTATTTCCTGGAGGTTAGAGATTTTTTTATCGAACAATAGGATATAAGGATTCTCGAGATCTGCGATCATCTTATCGGCATCAGTCACGAAGTATGGTGATAGGTATCCTCTGTCGAATTGCATACCTTCAACAACATCAACATATGTATCTGTACCCTTTGCCTCTTCAACAGTAATGACTCCTTCTTTACCAACCTTCTCAAAAGCTGCGGCAATCAGTTCACCGATAGTCTCATCGTTATTTGATGAGATTGAAGCTACTTGCTTAATCTTTTCTGAAGAACTACCCACTTTCTGGGCTTGTTTTTCCAGGTCTTTTGTAATAGCCTGAACGGCTTTATCAATGCCACGCTTAAGATCCATCGGGTTCGCACCCGCAGCTACATTCTTTAGTCCTTCTTTTACGATGGCCTGAGCTAGTACAGTTGCTGTTGTCGTACCATCACCTGCCAGGTCATTGGTTTTGGATGCAACCTCCTTTACCATTTGAGCACCCATATTCTCGAGCTCATCTTCAAGCTCAATTTCTTTCGCCACAGTAACACCATCTTTAGTCACCTGTGGTGCACCAAATGCTTTGCTTATAATTACATTACGTCCTTTCGGACCTAAGGTAACCTTTACGGCATTTGCCAGTTCATCGACGCCACGCTTTATTCCGTCGCGTGCTTCAGTGTCAAATTTTATATGTTTTGCCATAATATTTTATGAATTGTTGATTAGATAATAGCGAGGATATCACTCTCTCGCATAATGATATAGTCTTTTCCATCAAATTTGAGTTCTGTTCCGGCATATTTACCATAAAGAACAGTCTCGCCACCTTTAACGGTCATTGGCTCATCCTTCTTCCCGGGTCCAACGGCAACAACTTTGCCTTTTTGTGGTTTTTCTTTAGCCGTATCAGGAATAATAATGCCAGAGGCGGTTTTGGTTTCCGCTTCCATCGGTTCTATCAGAACGCGATCTGCCAACGGTTTTATATTCACTCCCATTTTGTAAGATTTTAGTTAATTAATTGTCGTTGCCAATAACTCAGAAATTGTGCCATTAAAGATGTACTGACAAAATTTCACATAATAAAAATGCCAACTTGAAAAGTTGGCATTTTTATTATGTCTTGTCATTATTATTGAGCTGAATCATTAGCTGGTGTGTTCAACTCTGCTGGTTCATCTGCCGGAGTCGTTGCCGGAAGGGGTTGAGTAGTCGTCGAATCTTCATCCAGTGCTTTAGATTCTGATGTTCCTCCCGATCCCGGGATGGCTACATTCGACAACAAGATCAGGGCGATCAGTATAGTTGCCAAAGTCCATGTACTTTTATCCAGGAAATCTGATGTTTTCTTAACCCCGCCCAATTGCTGGGTACCTCCACCTCCAAAAGAAGAGGACAATCCACCACCTTTTGGATTCTGAACCATGATCACCACCACTAGCAGAAATGCTACGATTACGATCAGGATTAAAAATATTGAAAACGTGCTCATTATTTATTTATTTTCTAATTCTTCTATCGCTTGAATTTGGTCTGCAAAGAAACTACTTTTTTCTGGATATTTCAAACTTAAGATGCGGTAAGCCTGCTTGGCCTTTTCATGATTACCCTGCTCCAAATAAATTCTTGCCAGGGTCTCAGTCATCAAAGAGTCAGGCTTCATCAAACGCTGACTGGCCAGGTCGGTTTGAGGCCGATCTGATTTAACCGGAGGGATGGTCGGGTTGCTATCTATAAACTCGTCAATAATTTGCTGCTGTTTCAAACGCTTTCCATCTTCATTTGTATCAGTTTTATCCTCGGAAACAACATCTTCCTCTCTTGAAATTGGCTGGAAACCTGTTAATTTTAACCACTCCGAAAATGAATGCCTCTCGGCCTTATCAAATTCAAGAGGTTTACCTATCTGTAATTTCTTTTCAGGTTCAACGGCTTTTTCTGTTAAACCACCTGCAAGTTGCTCGATGGGGGAAGGTTTGGATTCTATCGATGTAGCTTTTTCAGTTTGTTCCTTGCTGATATTAACCGATAGGTCTTCGTATTCATTCAACTCAATTTCCCTGAGGTGTTCCAGGTTGTGCTGAATAAGATCGGAAATTTCATTTTGTGCAAACTCTTCCGAAGTAATAAAATCAAACAGCACCGAACGATCTGTAGTAAATGCAGCAGTAGTTTTTAACTCCTGGTTATACAGGAAACTGTCATTGATTTTAAGAGCTTTAAGGTAGAGTGCCCGGGCCGGCTGAAAATAAGGAAACTGGTCGATTACAGTCCGGAAATCACCGATCTGGCTCCGGTTGATTTCTTCCGGATGCTCCAATAGATATGTGAAATCGGTTGTTTTCATTTACCAGCGTGCCAATGATGCATTAAATATATCCTGAGTAATTCGCTCAAAAATCT
>JABDPU010000084.1 GCA_013042625.1 Flavobacteriaceae bacterium
CGTAACTTTATGTTATAATGTTTTGACCTATGAAAGCCACTCCCATTTCAAAAATCATGACCAAAAAGGTCGTATGCGTTTCACCGGATCAGAAGCTATTGGATGTAAAGCATATTTATGAGAAAAAAAAGTTCCACCATCATATTCCTGTAACCGTAGATGGTAAATTGGTAGGCATGGTTAGCCTGGTCGATTTCATGTACCGAATTAAGGGCGCAGGTTTAGACGATAACAATGTTATTTATAAAGAACTTAGTGTTAAAGATATTATGACGCCCAGTCCGTTTTTCCGCGCTCCCGAAACATCTATCGAAGATGTGGCTGAAGAATTAGCCAGGGGTAACTACAGGGCTATACCTATTGTTGAAGATGAGAAAGTTGTTGGGATAGTATCAACTGCCGATATCATCAGGTTCTTTTTGAAAAATTAAATTCATTACCCTTTCCTGATATTAAAATGTTATTACTTCATGTTATTCGGGGTGGATTAATTAATCCCGTTTTCAGGAAAAACAAAAAGGACCGCTGAATAAAATTCAGCAGCCCTTCTAAATTAACTCTCCCTAAGAACTAATTAATAGCTGCTCGAAATTATGCAAAAATCGCTCAGGGTGAAGTGCTCTTGAAATAAAAAATTGTTAATTCAGAGGTTTGCTTACAGTTTATAAGCCCACAACCGTCATTAACTTAGTTTTAACCTCATTTTTGCTTACAATTGTCCGCGTAACTCACCTGACGGAACAGCTGTGGTATGAACATTCACATAGATCATTCCATTCCTTATAGCATCAACCAGGGCAGCAATATCACCTTCAAGCGCTCCGGAAACGTTATCCGCCATGATGTATCCCTCTGCAAGGACTCCATTAGCTGGTCCAGAAGGTTGTGGGTTCTCATTAAAATAGAGTGTGGCTACTACGCCGCCATTTGAACCCGCAGGGGCCATATGGAAATGGGCGAATAGAACATTTTCAACGTTCGCTGTGATCAGTTTGTAATGGATCTTGGTTTCATCTTTACTGATTCGTACTACTGCCTGCCCGGCTCCTTTGCTGTCATTAGCCGGAACCTCTTTCGATCCCTTTAACGAGGCGTTAAACTGATAGCCATTACTCGCCTTAAATTCTGTCTGGTTAAATTCGGAGTCTGCCCTGTCGGTGGAGCAACTTACCAATAAAAGTATTGGAATTGCCAGGAGTAAAGTTTTGATTGTGTTTTTTAATAACATAGCATTCATGTTTTTTGGTTTCAGAAACAATTTTAATCAGAGTAGAGATAGGGCGGAGAGCAGGAAAAGTTAAGCCGGTCTGAAACGGTTAGAAAATAAAATTATCATGCCGAAAATTCATTATTGATTTCGGCCTGTCTATAATATAACAAATGAAACCCACATTTTCCTGAACAAAAATTAAGTTTATTTTAATTTTAACTAGATTTGTTAATACCAGTACCTCCTAATTATATTTCTATGACCGATCTTCAAATTGCCTCGCAGGCAAAACGAAAACACATCCAAACCATTATTGAAAACGTAGGACTTAAGATTAATGATGTTGATCTATATGGCCGGTATAAGGCCAAGATACCCTTGCATTATATCGATAAAAAAAAGATTAAAAAGAATAACCTGATTCTGGTGACCGCTACCTCTCCAACACCTGCGGGTGAAGGAAAAACCACTATGTCCATTGGACTTACCGAGGCACTTAACAAATTAGGAAAAAATACTATAGTGGTATTGAGAGAACCATCACTGGGGCCTGTATTTGGTATAAAAGGAGGTGCGACCGGAGGAGGTTTTTCCCAGGTACTTCCCCTAGAGGATATTAACCTTCACTTTACGGGAGACTTTGCCAGTATTGCCGACGCGCATAACCTTCTGGCAGCTGTTATAGATAACAATCTCCAGAGTAAAACACGTAACCTTGGAATAGACCCCAGAACCGTGGTTTGGAAACGAGTGCTCGATATGAATGATCGCGCACTTCGTAATATCGTGGTTGGATTGGGTGGCACGGCAAATGGAGTCCCAAGGGAAACCGGATTTGATATAACCGCTGCATCAGAGATAATGGCTATTCTTTGTCTGGCTGAAGACCTGGCCGATTTAAAACGAAGATTAGGAAATATCTTTATTGGATTCACCTATGATAAAAAACCGATTTACGCACGGGATTTAAAGGCTAATGGCGCTATGGCGGCCCTTCTTAAGGAAGCGATTAAACCCAACCTGGTTCAAACCATGGAAGGTAACCCAGCAATAATTCACTGCGGTCCATTTGCTAATATTGCCCAGGGGACGAACTCTGTAGTGGCTACACGTTTGGGAATGACGCTTGGTGATTATACCGTTACAGAAGCCGGATTTGGGGCAGATCTCGGGGCTGAAAAGTTCCTCAACATCAAATGTGTCGCGGCCGGTTTAAAACCAAAAGCCATTGTATTGAATACTACCATTCGTGCCCTGAAATATCATGGCGGGATAGACCTTAAATCACTGAAAGTACCCAATGCTGCTGCAGTAAGATCTGGTCTTCCTAACCTGGAAAAGCATTTGGAGAATATTCGTCATTTTGGCATAAATCCGGTAATTGCTATCAATAAGTTTGTTGCAGATACTGAGGAAGAAATTGAAGTTATTCGTCAGTTTGCTGAAGCCAACGGCGTTAGGGTAGCAGTGGCCGAGGTTTGGGAAAAAGGGGGTGAAGGAGGAATCGAACTGGCTAAAGAACTGCTTGCAAGTCTCGATGAAAACAGTGCTGATTTTAAACCTATTTATGACTGGGAAATGGATGTAGAATCCAAGATTGAAACAATAGCCAAAAAAATATATGGTGCTGAAGGGGTTGAATATTCCACAATAGCCAGAAGAAACCTGAAGTCTATTTCGGAACTCGGACTTAATGGTCTCCCCGTCTGCATTGCCAAAACACAAAAATCGCTTTCAGATGATCCGAAATTATTAGGCAGGCCCTCAGGCTTTGTTATCAATATACGGGAAATTGAAATTGCCTCAGGTGCCGGTTTTTTAATTCCAATAGCAGGAAACATTATGAGAATGCCAGGATTACCTGCCACTCCGGCTTCAGAACTTATCGATATTGATAATGAAGGTAATATTACCGGATTGTTTTGAGTTTAGGATTTTTCCGTAACTTTCATACAACTGCAACAATAATTTCATAAGCACTGCACCAATGGCGACGAGAAATTATGAGGGTAAAAAATATGTTTCCGAATCATCTGAAAAGATTCTGGACACCCTGACCGTTGAGGAAGCCTTGCAGATCGATATCAATAATAAACCATTTACAGTTTCTATGCGGACCCCGGGTAACGACAAATGCCTGGTTCGCGGTATGCTGCATTCCGAAGGTGTTCTTGATGATTCAAACTGGCATCCCGAAATGCTGCTGAAGAAGGAAAACAATCAAGGTGTCGTAACTATAATAAATGTAAACATCCCTGAAGAAAAACTCGGAAGCGGTTATTCAAATAGCAGGAGTTTGCTGTCTGTGTCTTCATGCGGAATATGTGGTAAAACTGAATTGAGTGACCTCGCCTTTATTGGAAGAACCCTCGATGAACCCGAAAAACTCAATATTGAAATTATTCATGAACTCTTCGAGAAAATGAACTCGAAACAATTCAATTTCAGGGAAACAGGTGGAGCTCATGCCGCAGCCGCCTTCGGAATTGATGGTGCGTTAATTTGCACCTATGAAGATATTGGCCGCCATAATGCGGTGGATAAGGTTATTGGGAAACTTTTGCTTGACGGGAATTTGAAGCAGGCCAGGATTATGACAGTTAGCGGACGAATATCCTATGAAATAGTGATCAAATGCTTCAAGGCAGGAATTCCTTTCCTTGCCGCGGTTTCTGCTCCATCGTCTCTTGCGGTTGACTTTGCCAAGGAACTAGGAATAACACTATTTGCTTTTTGCCGTGAGCAACGCGCAACCTGTTATTCTCATGCCTATCGTACAATTTCAGATTCAAAAACCAATAAAGCAGGCTAATGTCAGATAACCTTAGTGAATTATTAGGACGAAGAGGAATTGCGGAGAATCTATTCGATAAGCTTGGTAAGCTTTCAGTTTCGGAAGGTGCGCCTGATGATAAAGAACTGGCCAGATTAGCTGATGAATTTCTTATCGGTACTGCGAACGCCTACGGAACAACTACTTTCTATGACTTCATGAAGCCTGATAATAAAGGTAAGAAGGTATACGTCTGCAATGGAACGGCCTGCTTGTGTGCAGGCACTCAGAACCAGGTGGTCGATAATCTGAAGAAGTATTTCAAGGATTCAGAAATTGGCCATATGACCTGCCTCGGTCGCTGTCACCAAAACAGTGCCTTTCATTATGGCGGACATAATTTCTCTGGAAATGCTATTGCTGAAATCGATAAGATCATAGATAAAAGTCGCGATTTCCATGAAGACATCTATTGTATCGGATATAATAACAGGCAGATACTAACGTCAGGATTTACTGACATAGAATCCTATTATGAACCGTTTCAGAAATCTTTGAAATCGGATCCTTCTGAGGTACTCGAGCAGATTAAAACTTCTAACCTAAGGGGAAGAGGAGGTGCTGGGTTTCCAATTGGATTGAAACTTGAATTTTGCCGAAAGGAAAACAGCGATGTGAAGTTTATCATCTGTAATGCAGATGAAGGTGATCCTGGAGCCTTTTCCGATCGTTATTTATTGGAAAAGCAACCGCATGCGGTGTTATTTGGAATGCTAATAGCAGGATATGTGACAGGTTCGGCTCACGGGATTGTATATATTCGTGCAGAGTACCCCGAAAGCGTGGAAATCATGCAACATGCCATTGATGATATTCGTGAAAAGGGACTCATCGGTGAAAATATCAACGGAAGCGATTTCAGCTTCGATTTCAAAATAATTAAAGCTCAAGGATCCTATATATGTGGCGAGGAAACAGCACTGATAAACTCGATTGAAGGCCAGCGGCCAGAAGTCAGGGTCAGGCCTCCTTACCCGGCCCAAAAAGGACTTTTCAATAAACCAACTGTGGTCAATAATGTAGAGACACTTGCGGCTTTGCATTATATTATTGAAAATGGGGGAGAAGCCTGGAAATCAATTGGTACGGCCTCGTCCTCTGGGACAAAATTGGTTTGCCTTGATAGCTTTTTCAACAATCCGGGTCTTTATGAAATTGAGATGGGAACACCTCTCGAGGAGGTTATATATGAGCTTGGAGGGGGATTTAAAATTCCCGTAAAAGCCCTGCAAATAGGCGGACCACTTGGAGGACTGGTTCCTGTTCATAAGATTGATGATTTAACCCTCGATTTTGAGTCCTTTTCGAATCATGGATTTTTATTGGGACATGCATCAGTGGTTTCTGTTCCCGAAGATTTTCCCATTTTAAAATTTATTGAACACTTATTCGATTTTGCTGCTTATGAAAGCTGTGGAAAATGCTTTCCATGCAGATTAGGAACAAAGCGCGGACAGGAAATGGCGACAAAAGCATTGAATTCTGAATATCAAATCGACAGAATACTGCTACATGACCTTTTAACAACACTGGAGCAGGGATCACTTTGTGCACATGGTGGAGGAATTCCTCTACCAATACGAAATGCCCTACAATATTTTGAAGATGAGTTAACACCCTATTTCAAGAATTGAAACTATGAATACGGCCTATATCGATAATCAGGAGTTTGAGATTAAAGACGGGGAAACCATATTGTCTTTTATCAGACGGTATAAGGAAAAAGACCTGGTTCCAACACTTTGTGATGCCCCTAATCTTGATCCCTTCGGATCATGTCGGGTATGCAGCGTAGAGGTGGCTCTTGAAAAAGACGGACCGGTTAAAACATTGGCCTCATGCCATACACCGGTGTCAGCCGGACAGCATATTTACACAAATAGTCCGACAGTTAAAGCCCTGCGAAAAAATATTATTGAACTCGTTCTTACCGACCACCCGCTTGATTGCCTGACATGCGAAGTAAACGGTAATTGCGAATTACAGACTGTTGCCGCCCAGGTAGGCATTCGCGATGTAAGATATCCGGAAGGTGAAAACCATCTACAAAGAGAGAAGGATCTGACCCATCCTTATATGACATCAGACTTATCGAAATGTATTAACTGTTATCGATGTGTTCGGGCTTGTGATGAGGTTCAGGGTGAATTTGTTCTGAGTATGGCAGGCCGTGGTTTTGATTCACATATTATCAAAGGATTGGACCAGTCTTTCATGGATTCCGATTGCGTTAGCTGTGGTGCCTGTTCCCAGGCATGCCCAACCTCGGCCATATCAGATGTTTTTCAATCGAAAGCAATTCAGGCTACAGAAAAAACCAGAACGGTCTGTACCTATTGTGGTGTAGGATGTAACCTTGAGATCGCTACAACTAATGGTGAGATCCTGAGTATTCAGGCTCCCTTTGATGCTGAAGTGAACCAGGGCCATACCTGTTTAAAAGGACGTTTTGCCTTTAAGTTTTATGATCATCCGGAGCGTTTGGATTCCCCTATGATTAAACGAAATGGAGAATTTGAAAAAGTGAGCTGGGATGAAGCCTATGATTATATCACTTCAAAATTTCAACATTATAAAGAAGAATTCGGACCGGATTCTCTGGCAGGAATTTCGTCTTCCAGGTGTACCAATGAAGAAAATTACCTGATGCAAAAATTCTTCAGGGCCGTGATTCAGACCAACAATATCGATGGTTGTGCCAGGGTTTGTCATTCGCCTACAGCTCTGGGTATGCAGCGTACCTTCGGAACAGGAGCAGCTACGAATTCAATTGAAGATCTAAAGCATACCAATTGTATCATGGTTATCGGTGCCAATCCTACAGATGCGCATCCGGTTACAGGAGCGAAGTTAAAACAGTTCGCCATGAAGAATGATAATGTGACGATCGTAATCGATCCAAGGCGAACGGAACTGGCGCGATATGCCGATCATCATTTGGCATTAAGACCGGGGACTAATGTTGCGGTGCTTAACATGATGATGTATTATATCATTACCGAAGGACTGGCCGCTGAAGATTTTATAAGGAACAGGACCGAGGGCTTTGAAGATTACAAAAACAAGCTATTGGCGATAGACCTCGATCAGATGGAACAGGTTTCAGGCGTCGACAAAAACCAGGTTAGGGAAGCAGCTATTGCCTATGCTTCAGCTCCGAATGCCATGTCCTTTCACGGACTTGGTGTGACCGAACATTCCCAGGGAACCTTCACAGTCATGCAAATTGCCGACCTGGCCTTGCTTACAGGAAATATAGGAAGAAAAGGGGTAGGAGTGAATCCGCTTCGTGGACAAAACAATGTCCAGGGATCGGCAGATATGGGTGTTCAACCACATCAGGGAGCCGGATACCTTGATGTGACCAATCCGGAAGTTATTAAGCGATATAATGAATTTTATGGCGTTGATGTTCCCTCGCATGTGGGATTCAAGATCCCGGAAATGTTTGAAGCCGGACTGGATGGTGACTTAAAAGCCATCTGGATCATTGGTGAAGATGTGGTTCAAACCGATCCGAACACTCAAAAAGTTATAAAAGCACTGAATTCTATAGATCTTGTAGTGGTTCAGGAGTTGTTTATGACTGAGACCGCTAAATATGCAGATGTGATTTTACCGGGTTCATCTTTCCTTGAGAAAAGCGGAACATTCACAAATGGTGAAAGACGGGTTCAGGCTGTAAGACAAGTGGTTGAACCAATACCGGGAACCAAGCCGGATGGACAAATCATTGTGGATATCATGAACAGAATGGGTTATGCGCAACCGGATTATACTCCAGATGGTATGCTGGAAGAAATTTCACAGATCGTACCCTTTTTCGCCGGAATAAAATGGGAGCGCTTGGGTAAAAATGGCCTTCAGTGGCCTGTTAAGCCAGATGGAACGGACACCAAGATTCTACATTCCACCGAATTCAAAAGAGGTAAAGGATATTTTGAATTCAATCCCTGGGCCGAAACTGAAGAACTCAATGAATTTGCGAAAGACTATCCATATATACTCACGACCAACAGGGAATTAGAACATTATAACTGCGGTGCTATGACCAGGCGAACGGCGAATGAGAAAATTCTTGGCGCCGATTATCTCATGATCAATCCTGAAGACGCTGAGCAGAACCTGATTAATAATGGTGATTATGTCTGCCTGGAATCTCCACGTGGAAAAGTAGATGTGATGGCCCGTATAACCGATGAGGTGAAGCCGGGAATCTTAAGCACAACCTTCCATTTCCCGGAAATTATGGTTAATAATATAACCAGTGATATTCATGATTCTGAAGCCAAATGTCCGGAATATAAGGTGGTAGCCGTTAGAATTCGTAGGTCGAAGGGAAAATATAAGAAAGAGGCTTCCAGCTTATAAATACCTGAAATACAATCTTCTGAGACAGTTATTGTAGGAAAAATCTTTATATTTAGATACATTTAAACGGATATATTTGCGTTTCACGGACATTTTATCCTATATTTGGAGCGAATTATTTGAACCCTAAATCTAATGAACCTAAACTACCCTCGACGCCTGTGGGCGCTGGTTGTTATTCTTGTTTTCGGCGCAAGTTTATCTTTTGCTCAAAATCAACCATCAGAAAAAGCACAAAATTACCTCGATCTTAAAGGAGAAATCACCTTCGAAGTAACGATTAATGATCCCAAAGAAATTGAAGACTTCAATTATTTATCGATCGTTAATTATGATGCGAATACCAATAAGCTTAAGCTTTGGGCCAATGCACAGCAGTTTGAGCTTTTCCTGAATAATGGTATAGCGTTCGAAGTAAATGATATCGATAATGATGCCGCTGTTTCGGCACCAGATCTTAAGCCTGCGCAAGACCCGATCAAGGCAACTTCGCAGCCCTGTTCAGCTATCACATCTTTACCGCTTGCTTTTCCCCTTACCGATTATCCAACTTACGACGAATACGAATGCACCATGATCTCATTCGCAGCCAACTACCCTGGTATTTGTGAATTGGTTGATATTGGTGGCACAACCGAAGGTGTAGGAGGAGGAGACAAACGATTATTGTTCATTAAGATTTCTGATAATGTCTCTACACGTGAACAAGAACCCCGATTGATGTATACTTCGTCCATGCATGGAGATGAGATTGCAGGTTATCCCATGATGCTCGACCTTATCGATTATCTTACGACAACCTATTATAATACTGGACATCCTGACCATACCAGGGTAAAAGATTTAATCGATAATTCTGAGATTTGGATTAATCCGAGTGCAAACCCGGATGGAACTTATTATCTCGACCCAACAAATACCTCAGTCGCCAACGCAAGACGTGCCAACGATAACGGTTGGGATTTGAATAGAAACTATCCTGATAATATTGGTGGTGCCCACCCTGATGGGAATCCTGCTTACGAACTGGAAACACAACATTTTATGACCTTGGCCGATAACAATCATTTCGTTATTTCGGCCAATTTTCATGGTGGTACAGAAGTGGTAAACTATCCCTGGGATAATACATATACCAGGCACGCCGATGATGACTGGTTCTTCTTTATTAGCCAGGAATATGCGGCTAATTGCCAGGCCGATGGGCCTGCCGGATACATGGATGCCATGTATACCAATTATGTATTTCCGGGTGTAACAAACGGTGCCGATTGGTATCGGGTTGAAGGTGGCCGGCAGGATTATATGAACTACTATCAGTTCGCCAAGGAAACAACCATAGAACTTTCAAATCTGAAAACACCACCAGCATCAGAACTGGATGACCATTGGTTCTGGAACCAGGAAGCTCTGATAGAGTATATGATTCAAGGAACTTATGGGTTTCGCGGATTGGTCAAAGATGCTGTTACAGGAAATCCTATTCAAGCTACTATAAAGCTTGTAGGTCATGATAACACCAATTCTCACACGGAAACGGAACTACCGATGGGTGATTATTATCGTCCGACTATCGCAGGGACCTATGATATTTTATATGAAGCTGATTGTTATCAACCATTTACTCTGACTAATCAAACTATAGCTAATTATCAAACAATTAACCTCGCTGATGTTTTACTGACACCTATTGCTGGAACACCTCCGTCTAACCTGGCTGCAAATAATGTTACAGGTAATGGAGCTACCATAAGTTGGGATGCGATTACTGGCGCTGACTATGATTACCGCTACAGAGTCGTGGGATCACCTTCATGGACCACAGTCAATACATCAAATGCAACAGAAAACCTAAGCGGACTAACCCCAAGTACGCAGTATGAAGTCCAGGTAAGAAGTACCTGTAATAGTAATACATCGTCTTATAGTACTTCTGAGATTTTCACAACATTGAATACAGTCACAGTTCATGAAGGTTATTTTGAAACCGGATGGGATGGCTGGTCTGATGGTGGAGTGGATGTTTCTCGTTATACCGGTGGAACCTTATCTTATGAAAACCTGGCATCGATTCAGTTGCAGGATAACTCAGGAGTTGCCTCAGCAATGACCCAGGGATTTGACCTGTCGCCATATTCAAGTGTGACCATAAGCTTTTGGTTTAGAGCTAGTGGTATGGAAAATGGGGAGGATTTCTGGTTGAGATATAATGATGGTACCGGCTGGGCAACTATTGACAATTTCGTTGCAGGAACCGATTTCAACAATGGAACTTTTTATTATACAGAATTCACATTAGATTCGGGCTCCTATAATTTGACAGTGAATTCCCAATTCAGGATTCAAAACGATGCTAGTCAGAATAATGATCGCGTTTATATAGATCAGGTCATTATTACCGGAACACCCTTATGTACGCCAAGTACAGAAATCTGCGATGGAATAGATAATAACTGCGACGGTAATATTGACGAAGGAGTAACGAATACGTATTATGCCGATACAGATAATGACACCTTTGGTGATCCGTCCAATTCAATTCAATCTTGTTCTGCTCCTGTTGGTTATGTAGCAGACAATACTGATTGTGATGATACGAATAACACAGTTTATCCAGGCGCTCCTGAAATTTGCGACGGACTGGATAATGACTGTAATTCATTTATAGATGATACTCTAACTTTTGTGACCTACTATGCCGATACCGATAACGATGGCTTTGGGGATGTATCAAGTACAGTTTCGACCTGTGATGGTGCACCTGCTGGGTATGTAGCAGACAACACCGACTGTGATGATACAAATAATACTGTATATCCCGGTGCTCCTGAATTATGCGATGGCCTGGATAACGATTGTAATGCATTAGTGGATGATACCTTAACATTTATAACCTACTATGCAGATACAGACAATGACGGTTATGG
>JABDPU010000087.1 GCA_013042625.1 Flavobacteriaceae bacterium
TTCTGATGACGAACCACAAGGGCTTCATTGTCTGGAAATCTAGTTACAATTTCATCGAATTTTTCACCTATGGTAAGACCGATAAGTGGCTGATCACTAATTCCGCAGGTATAGCTTCTTTTGTACATATTCAAGGCTTTCGTTTATAAGAAAGGCTTCTGCCTTTCATACCACGAAAGTAGATAAAACTACACCTTAAAAACATGATTTTAATCAGTAGCGAATATCTCTAAAAACCAATAATAATGATAGATTTTGAACGATTTTGAGATATTTCCAAAGCGAAGAACTTCGTTTAGTCTGTAGGTATATATTTCGGAGCTTTTCTATTCATGGTTCCCTGTTCATAGGCAAAGGCAATCTCAATGAGCAGCGGTTCGCTCCAGGCTCTGCCAAAAAAAGAAATACCTACAGGAAGCTCGTTTATAAATCCCATAGGAACGGTAATATTGGGGTAGCCCGATCGGGCGGCAGGAGATGAACTCCCAAGGTGAAAACTATCACCATTAACCAGGTCGGTTTTCCAGGCCGGACCTCCTGTAGGTGCAATGATGGCATCTAGTTGATGCGCATTCATAACACTATCTAATCCGTCTTCACGACTACCTATCAGAAGTTTATTCAAGGCCTCTGTATACTCCTGATCATCAAGGCCAGATTTTTCGTTGGCCATTTCCAGATATTTCTGGTCATGATATAACAATTCAATAGAATCTTTTTTGTTGAATTCAATTAGTTCTTCCAGGTCTTTTATTTCAGCATCGGGCCCAAGGCTTTTAAAATAAGCATTTAATCCTTCCTTATATTCATAAAGCATGACCTGGAAGGAATGACCACCGACATTTGATTTGGTAATATTATCGATCTCAATGACCTCGGCCCCCTGGCTTTTTATAAATTCAACTGCCTGGTAAAAGAGCGTATCGACTTTATAATGCCTTCCCAATGGTCTTTTGTATATCCCAATTCTTTTGTTTTTGAGGCCTTCTGTTTTCAGATAAGGGGTATAATCGGTTAAGGACTTCCCCAGACTGGCAGTGGTCTTTTCATCAGCAGAATCAACTCCTGTTAAGGATCCCAGAGCAATCACGGCATCGGTTAATGTGCGCGCCATAGGGCCGGCAGTATCCTGGGTATACGAAATTGGTATGATGCCCGAACGGCTGATCAGGCCAACGGTTGGTTTAATACCGACGACGCCATTGTTATTAGCCGGACAAACAATAGAACCATTGGTTTCTGTCCCAATGGCAATCATACAGAGATTGGCAGAAACCGAAACACCAGAACCGGAACTCGATCCACAGGGATTTCGATCCAGGATATATGGATTTTTAGTTTGACCAACAAGGCCACTCCACCCACTTGAAGAAAGTTCTCCCCTGAAATTGGCCCATTCACTCAGGTTTGCTTTTCCAAGAATCACAGCACCGGCTGCTCTCAATTTTTTGGTAACCCAGCTATCTGATAGTGGAAAAGAATTCTCAAGTGCCCGAGAACCAGCTGTGGTGGGCATCTTGTCTTTTGTGTCGATATTATCTTTTAGTAGTATTGGAATACCATGTAGAGGCCCACGGATTTTTCCTGCCTGAAGTTCATCATCAAGTTCCTGAGCAATTAAAAGCGCATCAGGATTAATCATTATTACAGAATTCAGTTGAGGACCAGCCTGGTCTATGGCTTCAATTCTTTCGATATAAGCCTGGGTTAAATCAACAACACTTAATTCTCCCTCATCTAATTTTTCCCTTATCTCAGGGATAGTAATTTCAAGGAATTCAAAATCGTTAATACTATTTTCATCGGCTACTTTCTCTTTATCCGAGCAACTTAGAATAAATAATATGCAAAGGACGCTAAGTCCAATATTTCTTGTTTTGAACATTTGGATTTATTTTGGTTCAATGATCAGTACTACGGAGGTGCTATCACCAATGTTTAATGCTTCGTGCCATTCCACTCCATTGCTGAAATAATTGCTTCCGGTGAAAAAATTGGCTTCCCGAACACCTTCTGAATCGGTAATCTGAAATCTACTTCCTTTCAGGGCATATGCAAAATGAGGTTCGTGGTAATGTCGTTCATGTCCCACACCCGGTTCGAAAGTGCACTTCAAAATTCTAACATCACTATTATCTTCAAGGATCTCGCACACTTTTTCGCCTTTCCAACCTGCTTGCATTGGATCTGGTAATTCAGAAGATTCCTTGCAGGAACTTAACGATGCAGCTTCAAAAACCAATAGTGCAGTCAGACATAATGTTTTGAAAGGATGAGATGACCAAAGCATATTTCAGCTAACTAAATAACGGATTTCAATGCAATAGCGAATTTTTCAACATGCGGAATGGTTCCGGTACTGATTCTGCACCAGTCGGTGAGAGGGGGGAATGGCCTTCCAATGGCAACTCCTTTTGCTCTCATTTTTGGAATCAATTCATTTATATCTTTTCCTGTATGGAAGAAAACAAAGTTGGTATGAGAGGGAACATATCTCAAGCCTAATTCATCTAAAGTATTATAGATAATAGATTTGGCCGCTTTGTTTTTCTCAAGACTCATCGAATAAAACTTATCATCATTCATTGCTGCCATAGCGCCGATTACCGCCATCATATTGGCCTTTGCCATAACATTTTTCCTGATTCTTTCGGCAATATCCGGCCTTGCAATGAGGTAACCAACCCTTAAGCCAGCCAATCCATACACTTTTGAGAAAGTTCTGGAAACAACTACATTTTTACCCTTTTTTACCAAGCTTACCATCGACGGATAAGTGGCTTCGGTTATGTAATCATAATAGGCTTCATCGGAGAATACAATGGTCCTGTCGGAAACAGTTTCACAAAAATCAACCAATTCATTCTTTGGAATTAAGGTGCCAGTTGGATTATTCGGATTACACAGAAAGATCAGTGAGGTTTTTTTAGTAATTCGTGCCTCCATTTCGTCCAGGTCATGTCCCATATCCTGGTTTAGTGGAACCCGGTTAATATAGGCTCCGAATTGTTCGGCATATACCAATAAAGACTTATAGACCGGATCGGCAGTAATGATCTCACCTCCATTAACACCATAAGTCAGTCCCGTGGCTTTCAAACCTTCGGTAGAGCCTGCACACATAACGATATGTTCTCTGCTGAGGCCTTCTTTTTTCGCAATTAAATGAGCCAGCTCATTCATTTTTCCATATGGATACCGACATCCCAAGTCAAAGGCTTCAATCATGGCCTGTCTGACCACTTCTGAAGGGCCAAACGGATTTTCATTTGAATTGAGCTTGGCAAAGCCGATTTCATTTGTTGGTGCAAATTCATCTAAATGCGGATTTGCTAATATTTCAATAGGTGAGAGGGTAAGCCCGAGACCTGCGAGTCCGGCACGTCCTAACCATTGTCTTCTGTTGATTGTTGCCATCTGGTTTTGTTTTAATTATTATCAGATTTATATCCGGGGCCATAAACGACACGCCCGGGAAGAGCTCCTGTATGTTCACCGTCTTTAAGCACCTGTTCGCCATTTACAAATACGTGGATCATTCCGGTAGAGAGTTGATGCGGATCATCAAAAGTGGCGTGATCCTGGATCTTCCCAGGGTCAAAGATGGCGACATCGGCATAATTACCGGTTTTGAGTTGACCTCGTTTATCGATTTTAAGATTTGAAGCCGGAAGTCCGGTAAGTTTATAAATCGCTTCCTCCAGGGGGATTACGTTTTCATCCCTAACGTATTTTCCCAGTAACCTGGAAAAGTTACCATATGCCCTGGGATGTGTACTCGATTTAAGAAACACGCCTTCCGGAGCTAATGAGCCGGCATCTGAACCAAAACTCATATAAGGCAGTGCGATCTGTTTTTTTACATTCTCTTCAGACATTAGAAAATAAACCGTTCCAACACGGCTACCGTCTTCAATCACAAGATCCATGGCGGTTTCTTCAGGAGATTTATTCCGCATTTTTGCAACTTCAGCCAGCGTTTTCCCTGTTAAGTGCTTTAAGCTGTCATTTTTAAATCCGATAAGCATAACCTTATCAGGAGTTTCTGCGGAAAGCATGAGGTTCTCCCATTTATCGGTAGGCGTTTTCATTTCTTCTATCACCCGATTCCTGATTTCTGGATCCCGGAGTCTTTCAGCCCATTTATCATATCCACCTTCCTGAACCCATGGTGGCATCGCAGCATCCAGTCCGGTTGCCCCGGCAATGTATGTATACATGTCTGTAGTGATATGCAGTCCGGCTTGCCTGGACGAATCTATTTTAGCCACCACCTGGTCATATTTATGCCAATTTGCCTTACCGCTCATCTTTAAGTGATAGACTTCAGCCCTGATCTCAGCCTCATCTGCAATTCGTATCAGTTCATTAAGGCTATTCAGGATGTTTGAACCTTCACTTCTCATATGGGAGATGTACATGCCATCATATTCAGAAGCCACTTTGCATAATTCTACTAACTCTTCG
>JABDPU010000091.1 GCA_013042625.1 Flavobacteriaceae bacterium
CGTCATTATTTCCGACCTCAGCCGCATTGTAAGTGGCGGGGACCCAAGTCCATCCCGCTCCACCATCCGGGTTGTTGTTAGTCGTGTTATATCCAATCCAGGCGAATATTCCCGGACCTTGTAAAGGTGTGTCTGTAACTCCAGGTTCATTTACCTGGGCATAAACAGTATAAGTTTCTCCCAATTGAATAATCCCAGAAGTGACGGGAAACTGAATATTACACCAATCCGGTTGGTCTGTTGCGCAACTCAGGGTTTGTAATGAATTAAGTGATCCGGGAGAATCTGCTGCAGGTCCTCCCCATGTAAAGTCTGAATAGCTACATCCAGTTCCACCGAGTTGCAAACTCTCGCCAGCAAGGGTGGAAGAAGATTCAGAAACAAAAATATCGGTTGAAGTCATTCCGGAGGCTGGTCCATCACCAGCGGTAATTATCCCTTCATAACTCAGAAACTGGGTAACAATACCAGATCCATTTATAAGAGCTATACCATCCGGAGACCCATTCTGAATTCCTACAGTTGCAAAACTAAGTGCTCCAAAACCGCTTCCTTCATCATCGATAGTTCCTGAAAGCGAAATAGTATTGTAAACAAGGTTGTTACTTCCATTGTATAATACAATATCATATCCCGTAAGATCAATTCCGGCTGTGCCCGCTATTTCAATAAATTCGCCTGTATCTGTACCATTATTGTCGTAATGGACTTCATTTATCCATGGATCCTGAGAAAAACCATTAAATAAACCGCATAGGAATAAAAGGACAAAAAGAAGAGGGAAGTTCTTAGTCATATGTAGTGAATTAATTAATTCTTTGAGAGGACGTGCTAAAATACATAAAATAGACTGTTGTTTAGGAGGTTGTATATCCATAAATTATTAACAAATTGTCATTAATTTGCAGGGTGATTAAACGTCAATCTTATACCGTGGAGGAGGCTCATGAAAAACTAAAGCGCTATTGTGCCTACCAGGAACGTTGTCATCAGGATGTCAAGAAAAAATTAAAGTCTATGAATATGATTGATGAAGCCATCGATCATATCATTGTCAGGCTCATTGAAGAAGACTACCTGAATGAAGCCCGGTTCGCCAGAACATTCGTAAGGGGTAAGTTCAGAATTAAGAAATGGGGCAGATACCGCCTGGTTTCTGAATTGCAGAAAAGAGGATTGAGTAAATTTACTATAAAAGATGCAATTTCGGAAATAAAAGAGTTGGAATATATCGAAACTTTTGATGCACTAGCCGAAAAACGCCTGGCTTCTTTAAAAGAGACCAATCCATTGAAGAAAAAGAGAAAATTAGCTGATTATTTGCTTTACAGGGGATGGGAGACACATTTGGTCTATGCCAAAGTAAAGGAACTTATACCCTAAGGCCATTTTTCCGATTGGTCCTTACTATGGCCTGCTCATTCTTCCATTCGATCCATTTCTGACCTTTTATCCTCCTCATCGTATTGTCCAATGCTCGCATGACAAAAACATTGTATACCGCTTTTCCCAGGTTCTTGGGGTTACGCGCAATAGCTCTCAGGCTCATTGATAAACCCGGAGTAATATATCGCATATAGTGCCAATAACCTTCCGGCATGTACAAGACCTGCCCATGTGAAAGTTCGCAAACCCACCCTTCGGCCTTTTCAAGAGCTGGCCATTTTTCAAAATTCGGGTTGGCAAAATCAATATCCTCTCTCGTTATCAGGGAGTGAGGTATTTTATAAAGGAAATCGTTTTGCTTCTGGTCGAAAAGAATGCACTGTTTTCTTCCGTCGAAATGAAAATGAAAGATATTGGCAAGATCTATATCATAATGCATAAATGTATAAGAGTCCTCACCGCCGAAGAACAACATGGGCAGACCTTTCATGAGCTTTAGTCCGAAATCAGGGTAGCTGAAGTCATTCTGAAGTTCAGGTATCTCTTTCAGTATATTCCAAAGAAAAATGCGATACCTGGTGGGTTCTGACTGAAGTAGATCGACATATTCGCTCATTTTCATCTGTGCATGAGGCTCGTTAAAACCGTCATTATAATCCACAGGCCTGTCATCGTAAAGCGGAACGATTTTATCGCCGGCAAGAGCTTTCATATAATCGAGATTCCATTTATGAAATGCCGGCCAGTCCTCGATAAACCGCTCAATAACAACCGGTTTCTGAGGCTTGAAGTAATGTTTAATGAAGTCCTCTTTTGAGATGGTCTCAACCCGAGGAATGTCTTTCAGGTTTAGTTTCAAATGCCGGAAATTTAACGTAAGCAAAGTTAATAAATCGTTCTGAAATCCTAAATCAGCCTTGTTTATAAAAAACTATAATTCAACCCGATTAATATATTTCCCTTAGGCATTGGGACGAGGTTGGTTTCTGAATATTCCTCATTCAAAATATTATTGGCAATAAAAGACAATCTAAAATTTTTAAAATCATATGACGCCATATAATCCAATACATTATAGGCATCTGCCTCATATCGTTCGGCATGCTTGTACACTATTGTTTGAACAAAGCTTTTAAACCATTCGGCCCTGTAAGTGGCGATGAACTGATGCCGAACCGAGTTGATAGAATAGCGTGAAAAACTTTGCCCCAGCTCTTCAAGATTTTCATCGAGATAGTTGTAGTTGAGATCAAAATTATGATTGATTCCGAAGAATTCCGGGCTATAATTAACACTTATTTCCACTCCCTTGGTATTCAGTTCCTGAATATTGGTCGCCTGCCATAAATCATCTTCATTTTCCTTTACATAGTCAATCAGCTTATTCGAATCCCTATTAAAAACTGCCATTGTTGCCCTCACTTTGTCTCCAATAAAACGAATACCGATTTCCTGAGTAAAGGCCTCCTCAGGATCAAGATTTTCATTCCCCAGGGTGGTGGGATCGCTATAAAACAAATCGGTGTAAGTCGGCACCCTGTAGGTCAACCCCGCATTGGCATAGATTTTAATGGCATCAGAAATTCCATAACCTAAATCGATTCCAGGAAATGCATGCCATCCAAAGTCACTAAAATAATTCAGCGCGATTCCCGGTGTTACATCCAGTTTATCATTTATGAATTCGAAGCGATGTTCACCAAAAATATTGGTCATTAATCTTTGCCGATCGCCAAGATTATTACTGGACAGATAAACCTGGGCGATATCCACTCCGAATCCGGTTACACCTAATGAAGAGGAATAAGCCGCATTAACTTCGGCACCAATCTTATTTGAGATATGAAGGTTCCTGTATATTGATGGATCCTGCCTTACAAAAACGTATTCGTCCTGGTTGCGTTTCCAATAAATCCTGGGCTTTAGTACCCAATTGTCTAGTTTCCAACGAGAGGAAAGCCCGATCAGGCTGGCTTGTGTTTCTTCATATTGATCGGTTGCCGAAGGCGAGGCATAAAAACCATTTGCACCAAATTTTCGCTCCATAAAAGTAGCGATCAGATCAATGGGAGCTTTGTTTTTATTAAAGCTGCTTTTTATGAATACATTCTGGTTGTCGAAATCGGTATTGTAGCGATATCCATCTGATAATATCTTCGAATAATGCACAATATGGGATGAACCTTTCACATCGCTACTTGCCGTGACAGACGTACTCTTTTGTCCGAATGACCCTCCCTGTATACTGAGGTTCACAGGTCTTTCCGTTTTATCTTTGGTAACGATATTGATAGCTCCGGTGAAGGCATTCTGGCCGAACACCCTGGCGGCAGGACCTTTAATGATTTCAATTCTTTGAATGACTTCAATTGGCAAGGCCATATTCATGGTATGGTGGCCGGTTTGGGGATCTTCTACCTTTATTCCATCGATTAACAGCAGGGTCTGATCAAAACCACCACCTCTGATATACAGATCAGCCTGGCTGCCATAAACGCCTCGTCTTCTGATATCAACTCCCGCAACTTGTTGCAGGAGGTCGGCCATGTTGGTTACTGCCGCTTGTTCTATCTGGGCAGCTGTAATGACCTGGATGGTTCTGGAATTTTCTTTAAATGGCAGGTCTATTCGGCTAGAGGTTATCACAATAGAATCGAGTTCCTCAACGGGTGTTTCCTGGCCAAAGGTCACAACAATACCGAAAGCCGCAAGTAGTAGTGTAAATAGATGCTTTCTCATACCTTCAATGAGTCCAAAGGTATTAAAAAAAGGAGTAAAGCCTTATATTAAATATTTGGAATAATGGAATGAAATACCATTTCGGATCACGAATTCTCACCCATGTTTTGAGGTACAAAGAAGACAAATTAATTTCGGAATTTTAATCCTAATCCGATTCCGGATTGATTTCGTTCAATTCACCCAGTTGCTTCAATAAATCAAAAGTTTTTTGAGCTTCATCTTCGTCAACAGTACTGATGGCTACACCTACATGAACCAGTACATAATCGCCCACCCTGGCCTCAGGAACAAGAGAGAGATTGACGCCTTTAACAACCCCATCAAATGAGACTTTGCCTGCTCGAAAGGTTTTATCCAGTTCATTGGTAATTTCAATGAGTTTTCCAGGGATTGACAGACACATAAGGCTAATTATTAAAGGGACTTTTTCAGCCCGGTTTAAATTGAGTATCGAATTTATAAATTTTTTTTTAAACTTTGATAAGTTGAAACCATTAAGAAACCAATAAGGACTTTACCCGTAATTCCCGACCTTGTACAATCTCTTTAAACGGACTCCCGCATTCAGGACAATTGTCAAAATGGTTTTCGATTTTAAAATCGACATGGCATTCCAGACAAGATGCCTGGCCCGGAATGGTATTGATAGTTCGCTTTGCGGAATGAAGTATGGTGTTTTCAACTGCTGAAGGCCATACAAAATCCAGGGAGTTAAATTCCACACCCGCTAATGAACCAATCTCGAGTTCGATTTCATCAACAAGGTTTGCTTTCACCTTGCGAAGTTCATCTTCAGCATTTTTTACAATACCTAAAGCAATTGAAAGTTCGTGCATGTGATTACAGGCTAAACAAGCTTTAAATAGAATCAGAACAGTATCTTTTCTTAATGATAATTATCAACTTTTTAAATGGTTTGAACAGGTAATTTTAAGGTTATCACACTGTTAAGTCTTGCCTTCCTAGTTTTTTTAACCCTATCGTCGCCTGTTAGCCAATAAAGGAGGTGGTTCTCCTGTAAATGGATTCCATCTGCTGATGCTTCTGGCACCTATTCCTGCAGCACTTATTACCGAGCGGTCGCCATAACGCTCCCTCATCTTGTCTATGGCCTGGCTTAGGTTGAGGTGTTTTTCATCATCTTCAAAAAAGTTGATCTGGTGACCACCTTCAACCAGGTGGCTAAACCTAACACCTATCAGCCGCACCAACAGTCGCCGATTATATAACTTTCCGAAGAGATCCAGGACCACAGCAATGATATTGTGGTCCATCGAACTGTATGGAATACGTTTTTGCTGGGTATAGGTCTGAAAATCGGAATAGCGGATTTTAAAGGTCACACAGGCCGTAAGCTTATTGCCACGCCTTAACTGGTAGGCCAGGTTTTCAGTCATGGCTATAAGGATGCTTTTCAGCTTGTGAACATCGGTAGTATCCTTATCGAAAGTACGCTCTGTGGAAATGGATTTCCGTTCGTGGTATTGAACAACCGGACTGTTATCAATGCCGTTTGCTTTTTTCCATATCGACAAACCGTTTTTGCCCAGTACGTTATGCATCAATTCCATGGGCATGTCCTGTACGGTCTTGATGCGTTTAACGCCAAGGTCGCATAAGGATTTGTAAGTGACTTCACCCACCATGGGGATTTTCCTGACCGATAAAGGTGCCAGAAAGGGTTTTTCTGAGCCTTTTTCAATTCGGATTTGGTTATTGGGCTTGGCTTCACCGGTTGCGATCTTTGATACGGTCTTGTTAATGGAAAGGCCAAAAGAAATAGGTAAACCGGTTTCTTTTATGATACGTTGTCGTAATTCGGAAGCCATTTTGTGGCAGCCAAAGAACTTATCCATCCCACTCAGATCGATATAGAACTCATCTATGGATGACTTTTCGTAAAGCGGAACGCTTTCCTTTATCACATCGGTTACCGTTTTTGAGAAATTGGTGTAAATACCCGAATTTCCCCTGAGAATAATGGCTTCAGGGCAGAGTTGTTTAGCCATTCGCATAGGCATGGCCGAATGAATGCCAAATTTACGGGCTTCATAACTGCATGAGGCTACCACTCCGCGGTCTGAGGTCCCGCCTATAAGAACGGGCTTCCCTATAAGCCTGCTGTCTAACAGCCGCTCACACGACACGAAAAAGGTATCCAGGTCCATATGTACAATAGCCCGATTGGTTATCATGAGGCAGCAGCTTTTTCAGAAGATTCTGCATATCGCGGGTCTTCGATAATAGCCAGGCGGCGCATGCTGATCACCTCTATATTGATACAATCAAATTCTTCAAGTACTTTCCCGCTAATGCTGTAAATCCCTTTTCCCCGGAAAGG
>JABDPU010000099.1 GCA_013042625.1 Flavobacteriaceae bacterium
GGAAGAAGAAATCAAAGAATATAAGGATCTACTGGCCGAAGGCTTAGTTCAACCAACCAATATGGAGTTGTTCATCTGCAATGCCGATGGCAGTGACCTGCGTCAGTTAACAAATCTTGGCAATGCAAACTGGAGCCCGTTTTTTCATCCCAATGGTGAAAAGATTTTATTCTCATCTAATTTTGAGGCTGAAAGAGGATTCCCATTTAATCTTTACATGATTGACCTCGACGGTAAGAATCTGGAAAGGGTGACCCATGGTGAAACTTTTGATGCTTTCCCGGTATTTTCTAATGACGGGAAAAAGTTGATCTTTTCTTCAAACAGGAATAATGGTGGTACCAGGGATACCAATTTGTTCATCGCAGAATGGCAGGACTAAGGCGTTAGTTGCGTTCTCCCAGTCTTTTACGTTCGTCGAAATCTAAGTCGGCATCTGTCGTGCTCAATTTTGTGTTTCCGAAGGAATAGCGGAAGCCGAGCTTGAACAATCTATTGTCCAGGTTGCTGAAGTTGGAACTGTTTTGATCCAGGAAATTTGTCCTCACACTGAAATCTGATTCATTAAAGAGGTCCTCTAAACCAAGGGTAATTGCACCCCTGCCTTTTAATATTGACTTGCTGACATCTATGGTGCTAAAAATCATGGAATCGACCCGACGAAGCCCCTGTATATTGTCTGTGATATAGGTAAGGCCGAAAGTGATATCCAGGCTACGATCCTTTAAGAGGGAGAAATTATTGGTCAGGTCCCCATACCAGGCCCAAATGTCCTGCTCGGTTTCCTGGTTGTTCAGCCATCCTATCCTGTCTTTCGTATAATAAATAGAAGAAAGGAAACCTAGGTTCCAGTTTTCAATAATGTTGAAATTGATGATATAATCAAAACCTAACTCATAAGTAACATCAAAATTGATTGGAGTGTAGCGAATTATGTTTTCATCATTATCCTGGACCGGTAGTTCAAAAATTTTACCGTCCTCCTGTCGGAAATAGACCTCAAAATTATGCTTGCCAATCGAACCTCCAACAGCGTAATTGTTTATAAAAACAGGTTGAAGAGCTGGATTTCCTACGACTACAGTGTTATCATTTAAAAAGAACTCGAAAGGGTTCAGGTTTCTGAAGTCAGGCCTTCTTATGCTTCTCTTATAATTGGCATAAAGCGAGGTGTTATCATTAATTTTATAACCAATACTTCCGTTGGGAAACCATTCGAGATAGCTCTGAGTATTGTTATTTGTCATTGATGCGGATATCGCTTCTACCTCTGTTTGTTCGGCTCTTACTCCCCCAGAAAGATCCCAGTCGCCAATTTCCTTTCTAAAGGTCACATAGCCTGCATAGACCTGTTCATCATAATCGAACATATCGCTATTGTCAAGGTCAATGATCTCAAACCCATTCTCTATTATCCGTTGAACCAATCCGCTTTCGGTAAATACCTTAGAATATTTTGCTCCGGCTTCAAATGAACCCGATTCTTTAAACGGCAGGCTATAATCGATCTGTCCGGTATAAATAGAGGTGTTTTGATCGGCTCGTGTTTTAAAGGCGTTACTTTCCCTGAACTGCCCGTCTTCCCTGAAATAATCATTGACCACCTCCTGGTTTCTTCTGTAATCATAAAGGGTTGTGTGAGCATTAAACATAAGTTTGGAATTGTCGGCCTTAAAGGTGTGTACATAATCCAGATTGAAACCCATATTATGCCGCAGGTCTCGAGACAAATTTGTCGCATTAAAAAAGGCAAAAGGCTGTGAGGTAGGTGGAGTAATTTCAGTTCTGCTTTTTGTCAAATATTTAAAATATGGCAGAAACTGCATATTGGAAGAAATACTCAATCGGTTATACTCGTTAAAATCGACATCAAAATTGAAGTTCACCGTATGGGTTTGAGACCATGTGTTTCTGTTGATATCTGAGGTCCATGTGTCATCCGGATAAATGACAAATCCTTCGTTGTCGCGGTTTATCTTTCTGTGGTTATAATTATAATTGAGGAAAAAACTGGTATTCTTGTTTTTGAGAAACTGGGTTGTCCCGCCGCTATATTTTGGGAACACCCCCTGGATATAGTTTCCAAACACGCTTCCCTGGTAACCTGTAACCAGGTTTTTTGTCATCACTATATTCACGATTATCCCGCTGTCTGCGTCATATCTGGCCGATGGGTTTGTTATCACCTCAACCGACTGAATAGCCGAAGCTGCAGTTCCCTCCAGCAGCTGAAGAAGATCGCTGCTGCTCAGATTCACTTTCCTGTCGTTGATATAAAATTCAGGTGTGGCATTCTTAACTGTGATAGATTCTCCAAGCACCAAAATTCCTGGCGTACGCTTTACAACCTCCATCATGTTTCCTTCACTCAGTGCAGTGCTCTGAACATTAAAGACAAGGCGGTCTGGTTGCCTGGTCAGGGTGGGTTTCTTAACTGTAATTTCAACCTCTGAAAGGGTTTCGGCTTCCTCAGTCATTTTAACCGGATCAAGAATGCGATCCTCTCTCAGGTCCAGTTGCAGCTCCTGGTCTGTATAACCGATAAAGCTAATTCGAATGATATAGGAGTCTGGCTTAATATTCTTCATCCGAAACTGCCCTTCTTCATCAGTAGTTGTTCCGGTAATCATCTCCTGATTGGTTTGGCCTAACAGAATGATGTTCGCATATGGTAAAGGTTGTTCCCGAGCATCTAGTACCTGCCCTGAAAGTGACACCGTTTGAGCATAGGAGGCGAATGAAAGAAAACAGAGTGCTATTCTGAAAAGAATCTTATAGATAATTGAGGTTTTTTAGTTATCCCTACAAACTTATAACTTTTGATTAAGAAAATTTTACGGTTTATCCACATTTAAGGGGTTTTGTCTAATTTCATTTCTTTAGAAACAAGCCTCCTTTTCTAGGATATTTCTTAAACTTTCACAGATTTAATTATGTACTTTTGCAGTCAATTATTTTGCTGGCATGGCCAACATGAAGTACATAAGGAATTTTTGCATCATTGCTCATATCGATCATGGGAAAAGTACCCTTGCAGACAGGTTGCTCGATTTCACCGGTTCTGTGAGCGAAAGGGATCGACAGGATCAGCTTCTCGACAATATGGACCTTGAGCGTGAGCGTGGTATTACCATTAAGTCGCATGCCATTCAGATGGAATACACCTATGAGGGGCAGGAATATGTATTAAATCTTATAGATACTCCGGGGCATGTTGATTTTTCTTATGAAGTTTCAAGGTCTATAGCCGCATGTGAAGGCGCTCTTCTTGTTGTTGATGCTGCTCAAAGTATACAGGCTCAGACCATATCAAACTTGTATCTGGCTCTGGAGAATGACCTTGAAATTATTCCGGTGCTGAATAAAGTTGACCTTCCAAGTGCCAATCCTGAAGAGGTAACCGACGATATTGTAGATCTTCTTGGTTGTGATGCGGAGGAGGTAATCCCGGCCAGTGCCAAAACCGGCATAGGAATCGAGAATATATTAAAAGCGATTATTGAGCGCATTCCCGCTCCACAGGGTGATGAAAAGGCTCCTTTGCAAGCATTGATTTTTGACTCGGTATATAATCCTTTCAGGGGGGTTGAAACGTATTTCCGGGTTATTAATGGGTCTATAATGAAAGGGCAGCATATCAAATTCGTTGCTACCGGTAACTCTTATTATGCCGATGAAGTTGGTACTCTGAAGCTAAAGCAGGTGCCTAAAGATAAAATTCATGCGGGAGATGTTGGATATCTCATAACAGGGATCAAAGACGCTCGTGAGGTAAAGGTGGGTGACACTGTTGCCGATGCCAAGAACCTTAATGCAAGGGCCATTGAAGGGTTTGAAGATGTTAAGCCCATGGTTTTTGCCGGAATTTATCCCGTCGACAACGATGATTACGAAGAGTTGAGAGCCTCTATGGAGAAACTTCAGCTCAATGATGCTTCACTGGTGTTTACCCCGGAGAGTTCAGCAGCTCTAGGTTTTGGGTTTAGATGCGGCTTCCTTGGCATGCTTCATCTCGAAATTATCCAGGAACGCCTCGAACGAGAGTTCGATATGACCGTTATCACTACTGTCCCAAACGTAAGCTATCATGCCCACACCAGGAAAAATCCGGATGAGGTCATAATAGTCAATAATCCAACTGATCTGCCGGATCCTTCGGGGCTCGACCGCGTTGAAGAGCCTTTCATCAAGGCTACAATTATCACGAAATCTGATTTTGTTGGAAATGTGATGTCATTGTGTATTGATAAGCGTGGAATTATTACCAATCAAACATACCTTACCCCTGAGCGTGTTGAATTGAGTTTTGACATGCCATTGGCAGAGATTGTATTTGATTTTTATGACCGCCTAAAAACGGTTTCAAAGGGTTATGCCTCTTTTGATTATCACCCTATTGGTATGCGGCCTTCAAAATTGGTGCGTGTTGATATTTTATTGAACAGCCAGCCGGTAGATGCGTTATCGGCCCTGGTACACACCGAAAACGCCTATAATCTGGGTAAGAAAATGTGCGAAAAACTTAGGCAGCTGATCCCGAGACAACAATTTGACATCCCAATCCAGGCGGCTATCGGAGCTAAGATTATAGCAAGGGAAACCATTAAGGCCCTTCGAAAGGATGTGACCGCAAAGTGCTATGGAGGGGACATCACCCGGAAAAGAAAACTTCTGGAAAAACAGAAAAAAGGTAAAAAACGCATGCGCCAGGTTGGAAATGTAGAGATTCCTCAACAGGCATTTATGGCAGTTCTTAAGCTCAACGATTAGCATAGACAAGGGTCGCCTTCGTTGTCAATGATTCCGCTAACTGTTTTTTGGTAAACAAATTATACACTTCTGAGAGGAGGAAGAAATTCTCTATTCTTTCGAAGGTAGATTCTTTATTGATTCAATATCAAAGGGTTTTCCCAGGTAAACCAGTTTACAGTTTTCACCTACCAGATCTTTAAGCCTGTCATTATCTGAAGAAATAATATGAAGCTGCCCATTTCCATCTTTCAAAAATAGTGGAATAATATCCTTATCCTGGTTTGTAAACTGAATCAATTCCAGGAAATTCTCAGCGTCCTTTATCTCAATCTCCTGAATGGCCGGGAATTTTCGGGTTGTTTCCGAAATGGAAGGAAAATCATCTGTTGAGCTAAACAGGCCCTCTTGTGGTATGTCTTCGGTCTGTAGTGACTCTTCATGAGAGATTAAGCGGAAAGAACCGTGTTCGCCAAACTCAGGGCCAAATTTGTTTATGGCATATTTATTAATATCCGGATTGCCGGTCATGGCCATAAGGAAGCCCACATCATTTAATTCAATATTATCAAAAATCGAATCCGAATAGATATTCGTGTTTAGTGCCTCCAGTCCGAGTTCCTGGGATTGCTTGATGTTTTCCTGGTTGCTATCGATCAATACCACATGCCTGTTGTTTTTTTCAAGATATTGTCCGATGAGCCTTGAAACCTTTGAGGCCCCAACAATTAAAATTCCTTCAGATTTAGTCAGAAATACACCTACCCATTTTGCAAAATAACGAGCTGTGGTCGCGTTGAGCAATACGGTGCCCAATACTATCATAAAGACCAGCGGCGTGATATATTCTGCCCCGGCTACGCCTTGCTTAAGAAGTTTACCTCCAAACAGGGATGCAATACCTGCTGCGACAATCCCGCGTGGGCCAACCCAGCTAATAAAGGACTTTTCCCGTAAGCTCAGTCCGGATCCCCTGGTGCTGACATGAACGGCAAGTGGCCTGATCAATACGACGACTATAAGGAAGAGCACTGCTGTTTTCCATGTGTAAAGAAGCATCATGTCTTCAATATTGATATTGGCTGCAAGTAGAATAAATAGTATAGAAATGAGAAGTACGCTCAG
>JABDPU010000100.1 GCA_013042625.1 Flavobacteriaceae bacterium
TCATCAGCGTTTTCCGAGAGGCAATCGAGTGGTTTTTTCCACTAAAACAGGGAGTTATTAACAACTATAAGAGATGGCTCACTTCCTGGCAAATGAACTCAAGAAAATGCTCATCAGACTCGGTGAAGGGATCCGGCGTTTGTGAATCGATATCAATTTGCCCGACATTTTCTGCATTCACGAAAATAGGTACCACGATTTCGGCTTTTACATGAATGCTGCAGGCAATGTAATTATCCTGTGCTGATACGTCAGGCACCACGAAATTTTCATTGCTTAGCGCAACCTGTCCGCAGATACCCTTTCCGAAGGGAATTATAACATGGTCTGTAGGATCACCAACATAAGGTCCTAATTTCAGTTCTTCACGCTCCCCATTTCTGAAATAAAATCCCACCCAATCATAATGATCGATTGACTTCTGAAGCAATTCACAGACTTGGTGCAATCGATTTTCAACAGATTCATTGTCATTTGACAGTATTTCAATTACATTTGATTTCAGGGATTCGAAGCTCATAGATGCCGATTTTTATGCAAAATTATTCTTTTCTGTTAATAGTTGTTGTTCAAATTTTGGAAAATTAATCCTTAATTCATTCGTCTGAAATCTCTATTCAAGACATATCGATCTGTCGTATATTTCATTCTAACCTTCCTTGGGGTTTATCTGGTGCTAACCCTGGCCTATAAAACTTACTTAGACTGGTCTGACGGAAGTTCATATTATCCGGATTATATCACTAATCTTACTGCCAGGCAAAGCGAAGCCCTGATCGATACCATTGGCTATGATGCTCAAATCATTGAACACCCGAATGAACCTTCAATGAAGCTGATCATAAATAATAAATACGTGGCACGTGTCATAGAAGGTTGTAATTCGATCAGTATAATTATTCTGTTCATTTCCTTTATCGTTGCATTTCGTGATACCGCCAGGAAGACCATAATTTACCTCCTTGCGGGTAGCACCTTAATCTACTCGGTAAACCTGATACGCATTGTGATTTTGTCTGTCGGCCTTTATCACTACCCATGGAGGCGTGAGATTTTACATACTGTTATCTTCCCCTTGATTATTTATGGGATGGTTTTTTTACTATGGATGTTCTGGGTGAGGCGATTTACTATTTCAAGATTAAGAGATGAATAAGAATGTCAGGTATATATTGATCTTTCTTGCTATTGTGGCTTTGGCCGCCATACGGTATTTTGAAAACGATCTCTTCTATGATCCCTATCTTCAGTTTTTTAAAAATGATTACCTATATATCGATTCACCCCGGCGGGAAACCTTTAAACTGAGCCTGTTTACCACCTTGAGATATATACTTAACTCTGGAATTTCTCTATGGATTTTGTGGTTGGTCTTCAGGGATAAAGGAATTTTAAAATTTTCAACAATCCTTTATTTTATAGCCTATTTAGTTCTCTTAGCCCTGTTTCTATACTTTGTTATAAATCCGCGCCAGGAAGACTATTACCTGTTCTTCAATATTCGTCGATTCCTGATCCAGCCACTAATTTTAATTATCTTATTGCCAGCGTTTTACTATTACAAAATCAAACGCTAATGGCGTTAACAAAATCTAAAATTCCTTACGCTTTAATTATTTTTCTATACTTTTGAAATGAAATGAGACAAAGTATAAACAAGATTTCAGCTGTTTTAATGGCTTTTATAGTCATGTTATCAACGCTTTCTTTTGCGGTTGACATGCATTATTGTGGCGATTCACTTGTGGATACATCAATTCTCAACAATGCCCAGTCATGCGGTATGGAAGCTCCGGATTCAGAAACTTCTGATTGTGAAATCATGAAGCCGAATTGCTGTACCGACACTCAATTTGTATTCGAAGGCCAGGATGACTTGCAACTTAGTTATGAGGATATCGATTTTGATAATCAAATCTTTATCGCTTCATACATTCTGACATATATAAACCTTTTTGAGGGACTCGAAGATCAAATAGTCCCTTTTAAATACTACTCTCCGCCTCGGGTGGTCAAGGACATACAGGAACTTGACCAGGTATATCTGATTTGATTTTTAACTTTTAGATGATGTCATCCATTGATTCGTGTCGATGTGATGATGCTTGATATTCGGTGTATTCAATGCACCAAAGTCTAATTGTTAAAACTCGAATCCTATGCTGAATAAAAGCATAAAATTCTTAATAGAAAATAAACTTGTTGCAGTCCTTCTCCTGTTGCTATTCATTGGCTGGGGAATTGTGAATGCACCCTTTAACTGGAATATCGGTTTTATTCCCAACGACCCGGTTTCAGTTGATGCCATACCGGATATTGGAGAAAACCAGCAAATTGTATTTACCAAGTGGGATGGTCGATCTCCTCAGGATGTTGAGGACCAGATAACTTATCCCTTAACGACTTCACTTTTAGGTATTCCGGGAGTAAAAACCATACGGAGTTCTTCAATGTTTGGCTTTTCCAGTATATACATAATATTTGAAGAAGATTTTGAATTCTACTGGAGTCGGAGCCGGATTTTAGAAAAATTGAACTCCTTGCCGGCTAACTTATTACCGGAAGACGTAAAACCGGCTTTGGGCCCCGATGCTACAGGATTGGGTCAGATTTTTTGGTACACGCTTGAAGGTAGGGATGAAAATAATCGGGTTACCGGTGGATGGGATCTTCAGGAATTACGTTCTGTTCAGGATTTCTATGTGAAGTACGCCTTGTCCTCGGCGGCAGGTGTTTCTGAGGTAGCATCAATAGGTGGATATGTTCAGGAATATCAGGTGGATGTAAATCCTGAGTTAATACGTCAATATAACATATCGCTGGATCAAATTGTAAAGGCAATAAAGGAATCCAACAGGGATATCGGGGCTCAAACGGTTGAAATTAATAAGGCGGAGTACCTGGTGCGCGGACTTGGATATGTAAAATCCAAATCCGACATTGAAAATGCAGTTGTTAGCTCAAAAGAGTTTACCGCGGTCAGGATAAAAGATATTGGAAATGTTGCCCTGGGCCCCGCTGTTCGGCGAGGTATTTTGGATAAGGAAGGTGCAGAGGTTGTTGGTGGAGTTGTGGTTGCACGGTTTGGAGCCAATCCTCTGGAAGTAATCAATAATGTTAAGTCAAAAATAGATGAATTAAAATCGGGCTTACCGTCCAAGCAACTGAGTGACGGGCGAACTTCACAACTCACTATTGTTCCTTTTTACGATAGAACCGAGTTGATCGAGGAAACCCTGGAAACATTGAATTCAGCTTTAGTCCTGGAGATATTAATCACCATACTCGTAATTATTTTAATGGTGCTAAATCTGAGGGCTTCTATGCTGATTTCCGGTTTATTGCCGGTTGCCGTTCTCATGGTATTTATTGCTATGAAATTATTTGGAGTAGATGCGAATATCGTGGCATTATCTGGTATCGCTATTGCCATAGGCACCATGGTTGATGTTGGGATCATTCTTTCAGAAAACATTGTTAGACATTTAGATGAAAATGGCGAAGAATTAGCCATAAATACGGTGATCTATAATGCAACTACAGAAGTATCTGGCGCCATTCTAACTGCCGTTATGACAACCATAATCAGTTTTATTCCTGTTTTTACCATGATTGGCGCCGAAGGAAAACTTTTCAGACCTCTGGCATTTACTAAAACCTTTGCTCTGGTTGCCTCTATAATTGTCGCCTTGTTCTTAATTCCTCCCTTTGCGGCTTATTTATTTAAAAAAAGAAGGAATAAAATTTCAATCCGCTTTCTGTTAAACGGTGCCCTGGTAATTATAGGAATTGTGGCTGTCATCTTTGGGTATTGGTTAGGATTGATACTGGTTGCTTTTGGAGTATTGGCCATACTAAAGTTGCTAAATAAGATTGATCAAAGGCAATTAAACATGTCTAATATGGGGGTTTCTGTTGCTGCAATTATTTATTTGTTATCATCATACTGGAGGCCTCTGGGCGTTGACAGGAATATTTTCATGAATCTCGTTTTTGTTGCGATTATCTGTTTTGGCTTATTGATAATTTTTAAACTCTTCAAAAGATATTACGTTCAAATACTGAACTGGGCCCTGAATAATAAACTTGCTTTCTTATCTATTCCAACCATTATCGTTATCTCCGGTTTCTTGATCATGAGAAATACAGGTCAGGAGTTCATGCCTTCCTTGAATGAAGGCTCATTTCTACTGATGCCCACATCAATGCCTCATTCGGGAATTGAAGAAAACAAGAGAGTTCTCCAGCAATTAGATATGGCCGTCGCAAGTATTCCTGAAATTGAAACCGTAGTTGGCAAGGCTGGGAGGGTAGAATCTGCTTTAGATCCGGCGCCATTATCAATGTATGAAAATATGATCATTTATAAGCCGGAGTATATGCTGAATTCCGAAGGGAAACAAAAACGATTCCGAGTTAATGATCAGGGACAATTTGTACTGAAAGACGGCAGTGTTGTCACAAATCCAAATAATGATGGCCAGAACGAATTGTTTAACTCAAATCTAAAGGCAGATCAATTGATTGAAGATTCAAATGGTGAGTTCTACAGAAACTGGCGTCCCGAGATTAAGTCGGCTGATGATATTTGGGATGAAATAGTTAAGGTAACTAAGTTGCCGGGTGTGACATCGGCACCAAAACTTCAGCCTATTGAAACCCGATTGGTCATGTTACAAACGGGAATGCGCGCCCCTATGGGAATTAAGGTTAAAGGCCAGGATTTAACTAAAATTGAAGCTTTTGGGGTTGAATTGGAGGCCATTCTGAAAGAAGTAGAAGGGGTTAAAGATGAGGCCGTATTTGCCGATAGAATTGTTGGGAAGCCATACTTGCTAATTGACATTGACCGGGAGAAAATTGCCCGATATGGTATTTCAATCAACCAGGTTCAACAAGTATTGGGGATTGCTCTAGGAGGAATGGTATTGTCCCAAACCGTTGAAGGAAGAGAGCGCTATGGTATAAGGGTCAGGTATCCCAGGGAGTTGCGTTCCAATCCTACAGACCTGGAACAGATATATGTGCCTGTTGAATCCGGAAGTC
>JABDPU010000103.1 GCA_013042625.1 Flavobacteriaceae bacterium
TTAGTAGCCTGCTTGAATCGCTTCATCATATCTTTAGTGAAAACTTCCTGCCTGTTGGTCAGGTAACCGGTTCCATCTAATATGTGGTCTGCCGGAACGGTAATATTCACATCAAAATCTCCAAATGGTAGTGCGAATTCATCACGCCCCCAAAACTGAGAATTTTGCCAACCCTCCACATCATTATATACTGCCATTCTCGGGTAAAACTGAGCCATAACATAAATGCGGTTGTCGTTTTCGGTAAAATATTCATACCCGGAACGACCACCATCTTTTACATGATTATTAATGTTATACCACCACTTGATAGAAAACGAAAACTTATCACCTGTTTTCATTGCTTTGGGGAGTTCAACCCGCATCATAGTGCTATTTATCATGTGCGGCAATGGTTTCCCATTAATATCCTTTACTTCCTCTATGTTGAATCCACCGTCAAATCCTTCGGTTAGATAACGACTGGCGAAACCAGAGGTACGCTGGGCCGGTGAAAATCCTCCTCCTTGAATAAGAGGTGTTTTTGAATCGCGGGCCCTCATATTCTGATCTAACTGAACCCAGAGGTAAGTTAATTCATCCGGGGAGTTGTTGGTATAGGTGATAACTTCATTTCCATAAAGTCTCGCATTTTCATCATCAATTTCAATGTCCATTTTGTAGTCGGCCTGTTGCTGATAGTAAGCCGGTCCCGGCGCCCCAGAGCCAGTTCTGAACATGTTAGGCGTAGCAAATTCATCGTAAAGTTGCTTGAATTTGTTGTTGTTGGTATGGCCGGGTTTGCGCTCTGGTTTCTCAACATCCTGGTCCTGTGCAAAGACTCCTGCTGACACAAAGAGAAGGGATATTACCAAATATTTTAATGTCTTCATACTTAGTTTTAAATTAAACAATTGCTAATCCGTTAAATTGTCGGAAAAAAACGTCTAAAAATATAAAAAATGGTGCTGGAGATTGGGTATTGATCAGAAGTTTAACACCCCTTTAGCATTTTCCCTGGTGAGTATAAAACTCTTTTTCTTAGCAAGGATATTTGTTCGAATAATGTTCTGCTGATCCTCAAACAAATCGAAAAGGACTTCATTTGATATTTCAATGGTGTTTATATTTTCCACCTCTTCAATCTCCAGATAGGCAAACATAATATCGTCTTCATATTCCTTACCAATAAACACAAGGGTTTGAAGCTTACCATCTATTTGAATCAAAAATTTCTCTTTTAAATACTTTTCGGTATAAAAATCAACCATTGAGGATTCGTTTTCCATAGCTAGGGTTAATCCCTCGTCATACCGCTCTCTGAGAAGGCGTTCAAAATCATCGATGAAAATCCTGGAGATAATTTGAACCGAATTTCTATCCTCTATATAGTCTAACTGCGTCACACTAACATAAAACTTATGATCGGAAACCGACATAACAAGAGGCAGTACAAAAAGGATTACAAAATTTCTAATAGACATTTTCTGTATTTTCAAGCTGACAGGATTAATGTTTCAAAAAGCATTCCAAATATATTCAATCCCGGGCAGAATTCAGATTTTCGAGATAAGTGAAATATTTCTCATCCAGAAATTCCAATATCTGTATATCTGCTTTTCCGAGACAACGTTCCTCAAATTTCTCATCCTCCGAACAATACAAAAAGAATTCCTCATGGTACTTTTTCTCCAAAGGATGAGTACTGAAAAAATCATCGGACAAGCGCTCTTTGATCGAACGGATTAGATCAGATTGTCGTTCCAGGATCACGCGTTCCTTCAGCATTTTAGTCCTGCCCGATATCGCATTGATCAATGGAAGAATTGGTATTACTCCCGGCTGGGCCTTCCTGGCTTCGGCCAGGCGTCTTTGACTCTGCGTGAGAGGTTTCCCAGTGTATCCGGGCAAACCCAGATCATAAAAATCGATTGGCCGTTCTGCCTGTGAATTCTCAATATCGGAATCCAGCTTTCCTGTGAGTATACGTCCAACAATAACCTCGTCGAGAATGTTAACGTTTTCCTCCAGGTATACCGTCATTTCCTGATCTTGTATATTTTTATAGTTGACCACCTGAATTTTCCGATTATATCTTACCGATGTAAACTGCAAAGTATCTTTGTAAGAAACCGTGATTTGAAAATAACCGTTTGAATTGGTTGTTGTGAAGCGGTTGGCTGTCCGGTTGATTACATGGATGTTCTCTACATCCCCGTTTGCCACGACCCGGCCGGTAATTTCAGCGATCTGACCATAGCCAGGCACCGACATGATAATTAGTAAGCCTATTATAATGATACCTCTTAAGCGCTGGATCATGCCTAAAATAAATGAATTGACATCAGATTACGAACCTAAAGAGGCCTAATTTTTTGTTAAAACATATTCGTACATTTACTCAAACATTAGCATGAAAAACGTAATTCTAGCAAGTACTTCAACGGTGCATGGCAGTGGCTTCCTCGAATATTTATATGATGAACTCATTGCATCATTTGATGGAATTGATCATGTTCTATTCATTCCATATGCTCGTCCAAGCGGATTATCATATGAAGATTATACCTCAAAAGCCAAATTAGCCTTCAAAAAAATAAATATAAACCTCACCGGGATTCATGAGCAACAAAATCCTGAAAATGCTATTAAATCTGCCAAGGGGATTTTTATTGGTGGCGGAAACACATTCGTATTGACCAAAACACTTTACGACAATAATCTGATTCCTGTCTTAAAAGAGGTTGTAGAAACGGGAACTCCTTATTTGGGAACAAGTGCAGGCAGTAATATCTGCGGACAGACGATTGGCACAACAAATGATATGCCTATTGTTTATCCGCCGAGTTTTATAGGACTTGGCCTTATTCCTTATAATATTAATTCGCATTACCTGGATCCTGATCCTGGCAGCACTCATATGGGAGAGACAAGAGAAACCCGAATAAACGAGTTTCATGTTTTCAATGAAATTCCGGTAATTGGCCTTAGAGAAGGAAGCTGGATAAAGCTTAAAGGATCGGAGATTAAACTCCAGGGCAATAAAACAGCAAGAGTTTTTGCCCCCGGAATACCAGCTTTTGAAATCAGTTCGGGAAGTCAGATTGAGAAGAGTATTAATAACATATTGAAAGCAGGCTAATAATTCTTAGGTCGATCATTAAATAAAATTTTAAAGATATTTACCTGGCACTAAAATTGTTATTTTAGAGTTAATTGATTAACTGCCTAAGTCAAAACCAGAATGAAAAGACGTCGATTTATTTCCAATACTATTTGTGGGTCATTGGCGTTTAGTTTTGCTCCCTTCAGTATGTTTTCATTATCCCAGGACATCGATCCGAACGAACTTATTGGTAAGGGTTCTCCCGAATTGGTTGGAACAGAGATCAAGTTCAGGAAAGAAGTGTATGATGCTTACTTCAGCATGCGCGAAGATGCAAAAAAGGCAGGTATACTCATTACTGCAGTTTCTGCCTATAGAAGTTTTGAGAGACAGAAACAAATTTGGGAAAGGAAATATAATCGCTATTTATCACAAGGACTTCAACCACGAGACAGTATTAAGAAAATAATTGAGTATTCTACTATTCCGGGAACATCTAGACATCATTGGGGAACGGATATCGATATAGTGGATGGCTATCATATGGATGTTCCGCATTTACTGGCCCCATCCAATTTTAACGAAGGAAAGCCTTTTTACAAGCTCGGACAATGGTTAGGCCAGCATGCCACTGAGTATGGTTTTTATAGGACTTATACCGAGGATCCATTAAGAAAAGGATTCAAGCCTGAACCCTGGCACTATAGCTATAAACCATTGTCTGTAAAATTTCTCGAAAACTTCCTAAAAATCGACCTTCTGAAGGTCCTGAAAGCTGAGAATTTTCAAGGTTCAGATCATTTCACTCCTACCTGGATTGAGACTTATCGGAATGAACATATTTTAGATATCAATCCTGAACTTCTACCTTAATATTTTTGTATTTTAGGAACCTGATACATTAACAATGAGACGAGGAGGAAGTAAAATTAAGCTATTGATCGGGGCTGCTATTATTTTGTTTGCCGTGATTAAATATTGCTCAAGTGCAGAGGTAAATCCATACACCGGTGAAAAACAGCATATAGCTCTTAGCGAGGAGCAGGAAATTGCAATGGGTATCCAGGCCGCACCACAAATGGCACAACAACATGGAGGATTATACCCCAATGAAAATTACCAGGCTTTTGTGGACCAGGTCGGACAGAGATTAGTCAATAACAGCATTGCTGCTCAAACCAATTATAAATATGATTTCCACCTCCTGGCCGATCAACAAACCATTAATGCATTTGCCCTTCCCGGAGGGCAAATATTCATAACCTATGCCCTATTCTCTAAACTTGAAAATGAAGACCAGTTAGCCGGAGTACTCGGCCACGAAATTGGACATGTCGTTGGCAGGCATTCAGCAGAGCGTATGGCTAAACAAGGCTTAACCCAGGGTATTTTAAGTGGTGTAGCCGTTGGAATCGATCCGAACACCGCGCAGGGAGCTGCAGCCATTGCCCAAATGCTTAATATGCAATATGGCCGTGATGATGAATTACAAAGCGACGATCTTGGCGTTCGGTTTATGTTAAAGGCCGGATATAACGCCGAAGAAATGATTGGCGTAATGGAAATTTTAAAAGCTGCAGCCGGACCAAATCGTGTTCCCGAACGCATGAGTACCCATCCTGATCCGGAGAACAGAATGGAGAGAATCAGGGAGGCTATAGAAAAATATAAAAATCTATAAAACACTTTTAGATTGCGCCTAAATCCTGCCATAAAGCAGGATTTTGTTTTTATCTTTGAATTCATTTTTAACCTATGAATAAAAAAGTCATTTTGATGATACTGGATGGGTGGGGGAAATCTCCGGACCCGAAGGTATCTGCCATTGATCATGCCAATACCCCTTTTATAGATAGTCTTTATAATGACTACCCCAATGCATCTTTACGAACAGATGGTCTTCATGTTGGACTTCCCGAAGGGCAGATGGGAAATAGTGAAGTTGGTCATATGAACCTGGGTGCCGGTCGAATCGTCTATCAGGACCTGGTAAAAATAAATCTGGCGGTTAAAGATGACACCCTAAAGGACGAAGCTGCCATCAAAGATGCCTTTTCTTATGCCAAAGCCAATGATAAGGATATTCACCTTATGGGATTGGTAAGTGACGGCGGTGTACATTCACATATCGATCATTTATTTGGCCTTCTTACTGCTGCTTATCAGAATGATCTGGATAAGGTTTATGTTCATGCCTTTACCGATGGACGGGATGTGGATCCGAAATCGGGATACGGTTTTATTTCCGACCTGGAAGATCATATGTCAAAAACCACAGGTAAACTTGCAACGGTTACCGGTCGCTATTACGCGATGGATAGGGATAAAAGATGGGAAAGGGTAAAATTAGCCTATGATGCCATAGTTAATGGAACAGGAGAACAATCTGCTGATGTCCTAAAATCGATTGAGTCGAGCTATGAAGAAAATATAACGGATGAGTTTCTAAAACCGATCATCGCTACAACTGACGAACAGCCGGTTGCCAAACTGAAGAAAGGCGACGTGGTTATCTTCTTTAACTTCCGCACAGACAGAGGACGTCAACTTACACAGGCTTTTTCCCAACAGGATTTTCATGAATATAATATGCATACTTTGAATCTGTATTATGTAACGATGACTAATTATGATGACAGTTTTAAGGGTATTCATGTCGTGTACGAAAAAGAGAACTTGAACGATACCCTTGGTGAAGTCCTGTCAAAAGCAGGAAAGAAACAGATCAGGATTGCAGAAACCGAAAAATACCCTCATGTCACTTTTTTCTTTTCAGGTGGACAAGAGGAGCCTTTCCCTGGAGAAACCAGGATACTGAAAAACTCACCTAAGGTTGCCACTTATGACCTTAAACCGGAAATGAGTGCTTTTGAAGTGAAGGATGCTCTTGTAGCCGAATTACAAAAGGAAGAGGTGCATTTTGTTTGTTTGAATTTTGCAAATGGCGATATGGTTGGCCATACAGGTGTTATGGAGGCCGCCATTAAAGCATGCGAAGCAGTTGATCAATGTGTCAAAGAAGTTATTTCAACAGCTCTTACGCATGGCTATTCTACCATCCTAATTGCCGATCATGGCAATTGTGAAACAATGTATAACCCTGATGGCAGTCCGCACACCGCTCATACCACCAATCCTGTTCCGGTGATCTTGATTGATCCTGAGATCAAAGCTGTAAAAGATGGTATATTAGGAGATTTAGCACCAACCATTTTGGATATGATGGGACTAGAAAAACCAGCAGCTATGACGCGCGATTCATTAATCAACTGATCTTGGCTATATGAATTTACATAATACAATCACCATAGCAATCGATTTCGATGGAACTATTGTTGAAAATGCCTATCCGAGGATAGGAAAGACCAGAATATTCGCCTTCGAAACTATGCGTAAACTGATGCAAGACGGTCATAGATTGATTCTTTGGACTTATCGCCATGGCGAACGACTGGATGAGGCTGTTGCATTCTGCAAAGAAAACGGGGTTGAGTTCTATGCGATTAATAAAAGCTTCCCCGAAGAGCAATTTGACGACACTCAGAGCAGGAAGATCCTTGCCGATTTATTTATTGACGACAGAAATATAGGCGGTGTTTATGGCTGGGGTGAGGTTTACCAGATGCTAACCGATGCTGCACCTCCGGTTCCGAAGAAACAACGCAAAGGATTATTCCGATTCCTGAAGCGTTAAATCCAACCGGATAATAGCTTTATTATTAATTATCTTTGCTGAAAATTTTTTGAATGATCATCCCGAAATCAAAGGAAGAAATAGAATTAATGCGTGAAAGCGCTCTCATTGTGTCGCGTACCCTGGGTTTACTTGCAAAGGAAGTCCGTCCGGGTATCAGTACGCTTGAGTTAGATAAACTTGCTGAGGAATTCATCCGTGATCATGGTGCCATTCCCGGTTTTCTCGGACTTTATGACTTTCCAAATACCCTTTGTGTCAGTCCGAATGAACAGGTGGTTCATGGTATCCCGAATTCTGATCCTCTAAAGGAAGGTGATATCATTTCCATAGATTGCGGCGCCATAAAAAATGAGTTCTATGGTGATCATGCCTATACCTTTTCTGTTGGAGAAATTGATGGTGAAGTGCAAAAATTGTTGGATGTGACTAAAGAATCCCTCTATATAGGAATTCGGGAATTTAAATCCGGTAACCGGGTTGGAGATGTTGGTTATGCTATTCAGAAGCATTGCGAATCAAACGGTTATGGTGTTGTAAGAGAACTGGTCGGCCACGGATTAGGAAAAAGTATGCACGAGGATCCGGAAATGCCAAATTATGGCAGACGCGGGAGAGGTAAGAAATTTATCGAAGGCATGGTGGTTGC
>JABDPU010000115.1 GCA_013042625.1 Flavobacteriaceae bacterium
TGTATACGATGATTTGATTGGGCTTGTTATCAGGAAAGAATTCAACCTTTGTTCTTCCCGTGCTTAATGATATTCCAAAGGCCATAAATGCCACGATCAACAAAAGGAAAGTTCCGATACTAAGGAAGTATGGTCGCCATCCACTGAGGGCTCGCCTCAACTGACGCTCGTACCAATTCTCTAAACGAGTTAGAATACGAGTTTGAAAATAATGCGACCATTTCCGCAGGAACATTCGGTAAATCCAAAGCATAATACCCGAAACCACCATCAGGGTTCCTATGCCACGGTAAGGGCCGCCCATCAGGAAGATCAGAATTCCAAGAATACCCATTATAAGGGTTAGTACAATCATTCGCTTTAATGGCATTTCATTGTCTTCAATAACCATGAATTTCGATACCAGTACTGAATTAAAGAAAACAGCAACAAATAATGAAGAACCTAGTACGACTGAAAGTGTGATTGGGAGTAATATCATGAATTCCCCCATAATTCCCGGCCATAAACCGAGTGGGATAAAAGCCGCAACAGTGGTTGCCGTCGAAATAATAATCGGGAAAGCGATCTCACCAATTCCTTTTTTAGCAGCTTCTGTGCGTTCCTTGCCTTCTTCATCCATAAGGCGATATACGTTTTCAACGACCACGATACCGTTATCAACCAAAAGTCCAAGCCCCATTATAAGTCCGAACAGGATCATGACATTCAGACTATAGCCGAGAGCATTCAGAATGAATAAAGACATAAACATCGACATGGGTATGGCGAAGCCTACAAATACCGCGTTTCTAAATCCGAGGAAAAACATCAAAACCGTTACAACCAGGAGAACACCGAAGATGATATTGTTTACCAGGTCATCGACCTGGCCAATTGTAACCGAAGATTGATCATTTGAAACAGACACTTTTAAATCTTGTGGGAACACATTTTCGATAGCATCTTTTACAATGACATGGATTTTTTCTGCAGCTTCAACCATGTTTTTACCTGCTCGTTTCTTCACATCAAGCATCACCACCTGGTTCCCAAACTCGCGCGCATAAGTTGTACGATCCTTTTCCTTAAATGAAACCGATGCCACATCCCTTAAATAGATGGGGTTGTCGTTTTCGGACTTGATCACGAAGCTTTCCAGGTCTGATGGCTCTTCTATTTCGCCAAGCACTCGTATAGTTCGCCGCTGGTCATTTGAGATCATATTTCCGGCAGACATAGTGACATTCCCACCTCCAATGGCACCGATTATATCATCGAAGCTTACCTGGGCCGCCATCATTTTGTAGATATCAACGGCCACTTCAACCTCTTTGTCCTGAGCACCCCTTACATCGGCCTGTTTAATCTCAGGAAGATCTTCTATTTCATCCTGAAGGTATTCTGCAAATGATTTCAGCCTTTCAACAGGATAGTCTCCCGAGATATTAATATTAAGAATTGGAAACTCTTCAGACATGCTTAGCTCAAAGACATTGGGCTCAATCTTGGCACCGTTGAAAGTTGGCCAGTCTTCACTGGAAGTCTCGGCATCGATCTTGTCTTTCACTTTTTGTTTGGCCACTTCAACCTCTATATTCTCATCAAATTCGACGACTACCATCGAATAATCTTCGGAAGAAGTTGATGTGATCTCAACCAGGTTACTTACTGTTTTAAGGGTTTCCTCGAGTGGATTTGTGATTAGTTTTTCAATGTCTTCCGCCGTATTACCGGGGAAAACAGAGCTGACGTAGATCTTGGTCTCATTGATTTCAGGGAAATTTTCCCGCGACATTTTATAAAAAGCCGAGATTCCCAGAATAAGTACAACAGCTATAAGCACATAAATGGTTGTGCTGTTTTCAATAGCCCAGGACGACGGAGTAAATTCCTTATCGACCTTTTTAATTTTTTTCTTAAGCATAGCAGGGATTATTGTTGAATGATACTTACGGTTTGACCGTCTTTCACGCTTCGAGCACCTTCCTCAATGATCTCAGTTCCATTTTCAATACCACTTATGACCTCAACCAGGTCGTTCTGTGCCAGGCCTGTTTCTATTATGACACGTTCTGCGACACCTTCATTTTTATTATTGATATCTTTTACAACATAAATGTACTGCTGGCCTTCGGCATTTTCAGAAATGATACTTAGCGGAACCAATAAGGCAGCATCATTTGTATAATCATTGATTTTCAATTTTGCCGTAAGATTGGGCTTAATAGTATTGTCCTGGTTTGGCACCGCAACTTCAACTTTAAAGGTACGGTTGGCAGGATTGATGAAATTTCCCGACTGTCTGATTTTCCCGTTATGAGAACTGCCGAGAATCGGAAATTCAACCAAAACACTTCGTCCGGGAGTAACGCTTGTGATATAGCTTTCAGGCACATCGGTTTCAATATACATGTCGTTCAGGTTAACAATTCGCATCAGTGGAGATTGCCCCGGAACAACCACACTGCCCTGTTCGGTAATCACATCGTCTATGGTGCCGCTAAAAGGAGCTTTAACCACTGTTTTGGCGATTTGTTGTTTTATCTGATTAATTGCTTTTTGTTGGGCTTCGTAATTGGATTTAGCCTGAAGGAATTGAATTTCACTACCAATATTCTGATCCCAAAGACGCTTCTGTCGTTCGAAGGTGGTTTTAGCTAAATCGGCCTGTATTTCAAGTTGAGCCAGTTGCTGCCCGAGTCCGCCATCATCAATTTTTGCAAGCGCTTGTCCTTTATATACAGCTTGACCTTCTCTTACGTAAACTTTGGTTAGGATTCCTGAGTATTCCGGATAAATGACAAGATTCTGTTTAGTCTTGACACTGCCCTGTAATTCGAGATAATGGTTAAATAAGGTATCCTTGACCTTGAAGGTTGTAATTAGGGGAACCTTTTTAAGCGTGTCCAGGGTTTCAATCAAATCGCTGATCTGACGCATTTTTTCGGAAATGGCCTGTCGCTCGGTCTCAAGTTTGGTTTTTTCAGTTCGGAGCGTCTGAAGGTCATTCGAGTTCAGTGCTTTTTCAAACGAGTCTCCTGAATTCCCAGAGCAGGACACAATAAGAACGGATGCAAGTATAATTGGGAATAAATATTTCATAATTCTGGTTGTTTAAAATGTAGTGCTTAATTTTTTGGTACTTCGTTTAATACGGTTTCGAGTTCGGCCTTGCGATTGATCACGTCAAGCATCGACTGCAGCAATTCTTGCTGAGCTGAATAAAGCTGTGTTTGTGCCTGGCGGAGCTCAAAACTTGAACTGATCCCTTCGAAAAATTTGGTTTGATTCTTACTTTCGATTCTTTCTGCCAGTTTGAGGTTGTCCTTTTTGATTTCGTAATCTTCTATAGAAAACCGATAGTTGCTTTTTGCAGTCGCAATTTCAAGTTTGATTCTTTGCCTGGTCTCCACAAGATCATCCTCAGATTTCTCAAGATTTATTTTGGCTCTTTGCGTTGCAGCAGTGCGTTGTAATGAACTGAAGATGGGGATGTTCATACTTACTCCAAAAATGGAAGATCCAAACCATCGCTGACCCGGGGTGGTAAAGGTGAATTGATTACTATATCCATCATAACCACCATTCACGAAAGCATCGATTGTAGGTAATGCTTTGCTTTTTTCCAGTTTAACCAGGAGTTCCTTGGATCTCTTGTCATTTGATGCAATTCGGTAATCGATGGTATTTTCTATATTATCTTCAGCATCCAGCAAACTTATGACGGTATTCTGTGAAGCTAAACCCGAGAGAAAATCAGTCAGTTTTACCTCCTCGTCAATATCAATACCTATGGTCATATTAAACATTTGGTATGCCAGGTCTTTTAACCGTATGGTATTGTTAAGGTTGCTTTCTATTCCTGCCAAGGTGATTTTCAATTGCTCGACATCCTCTTCTTCTGCAAGGCCGTTCTCATAAATTTTCGTGGTTTCATCAAGGTTCTTTTTCAAAACGGTTTTGTTTCGTTCCAGGATGGTTACACTTTCTTCGGCAAGAAGTACGTTGCCATAAGCATTGATCACGGCTTTCCTTACCTCCAGGTCTGTTTTTTCTTTGGCATTCTGAGAGATTTCTAAAAATACTTTAGCCGATTGAAGTCCAACCAAATAGGAGCCATCAAAAACTTTCTGGTTCAGGACGGCTATGGCATTTACAGATTGTTTGGTTCCGAAGGCTATCTCGGCAAATTCACCGGGGTTTCCACCAAAAAATTCTGCCGGGATCAGTGAAACAGGTTGTTTAAGGAAATTGTTGTAGCTCAGGGATGCACTAATCTGAGGTAAACCTGTGGCAATAGTTTCCCATTTTTGCTTGACCGCAGCATCAACATCCCTTGCAGCGTTTTTGGCAGTTCTGTTGTTTTCAATGGCAAAATCAATAGCCTCCTGCATGGAAAACTCCTGAACCTGGGCATAACTGCTAAGGCTGAGAAAAATACCGATATATACTAGAAATGCTTTTTTCATTGATATGATTTTATCTGCACTTTGTCAGATGATTTAAGTTGGTTTAATGATTGAAGTCCGGCCTCTGTACAGATGCCATGCAAATGATAATCCAGGTAATTATCCATCAACGAATGCATTGAAAAATGTTTCAATGGAAATAAGTCATTATCCTTGATGGCAGTAATACAATTAAAATAGATCCTGGTAACGAAGTCTATACTGATATCATCCCTGTAAAGGCCTAATTCAATTCCGCGTTTAAGGTTGGTGTTAACACAGTCATGCATGACCTCAAACTGCTTTTTCATTAAGGTTTGATAGATTTTAGGATAGTATTTCTGCAGTTGATACTGAGGAGAAGATTTTTCATCTTTCAGATGCTCCATAACAAATTGCTTGATATCATAGATCTCTTCGATAGGATTCTTCTCAAGCGCACAAATGCAATTAATGCCATGGCTGATTAATTCAAAAACATGAAGGGTTGTAGCCTTAACCAGCTGAGTTTTGTTTTTGAAATGCTGGTAAATGGTTTTTTTAGAGCAACCCAGGTTATTGGCAATATCATCCATGGTCACACTCTTAAAACCAAGAGTGAGAAACATATCAGCCGATTTCAACAATATTTTTTCTCTCATAAGGCACAAAAGTACAACAGGAAACTTTTAATACGAATAAAGTTTCCAAAGTTTTAATAATTATTTAACACTAGCTTAAAATGTAGATTGCTGTTAGATGCATTTGATTTATTTTTGTGTCATGCATGAACTCAAACATTACCAGAACCGCTTTTCAGACTATTTAGATTCTGTTGCAACCGATAAGGAACCTAAAGGATTATATGACCCTGTTAAGTACATTTTGCAATTGGGTGGCAAACGGCTAAGGCCTGTCTTAACCCTTATGGCCTGTGATTGTTTTGGTGGGGATATTGAAGAGGCCATGGCTGCGGCCGCAAGTATAGAGGTCTTTCATAATTTCACCCTGGTTCATGACGATATAATGGATGAAGCTCCTTTGCGACGTGGTCATGAAACCGTCCACATCAAATGGGATTTGAATACCGGGATCCTCTCCGGTGATGCCATGTTGATCCTGGCGTACAAATGCCTTGAGAACTATGATCCTGACAGATTGAACCCCATTTTTAAATCGTTTAACAAAACCGCATTGGAGATTTGTGAAGGGCAACAGTATGATGTTGACTTTGAGAATCGAAATGATGTCAGCCTCGATGAGTATTTGAAAATGATCAAATTCAAAACCGCAGTTTTGGTGGGCACAGCTCTGAGGTTCGGTGCTATAATTGCTGGGGCCAGCGAAACCAATCAGAATTTAATAGAAGAATTTGGCATCAATTTAGGCCTTGCCTTCCAGATCCAGGATGATTACCTGGATGCCTTTGGTGATCCGAAGTCTTTTGGTAAACAAGTGGGCGGTGATATCATTGAAAATAAAAAGACCTTCCTTTACCTGAAATCTATTGAATTGATGGATAACCCGGGTGAATTGATCGGTTTATTCACGAATGATGCAACCGATAAGCTTCAGAAAGTAGAAACTGTAAAATCGATTTTTGTGGCCTGTGGTGCCGATCGTGCTACCCAAACAGAAATAAAAAAATATACCGATAGCGCTTTTGAAGTGTTAAACAGATTATCAATTCCTGATAATAACAGAACCTACTTTAAAGCCTTTGGCGAACAACTGATGAACAGGACTTATTGATGAAATTACCTGCAACCTTTGATGATTTGATATCGAAAGCTAAGGGAGAAGACCTTTATCTCAAACTGGTCGGTCAGTTGAATAAAGATCTGAATTTGGCTAATATAGACCTGCAGTTTGATGAAGAGATTCTTCCATCCAGTTTGAAATTCATGTTACATGAAACCATCTTCGGATTGATTCAGGATAAGTTTGCCGATTACCTGAACTTCCTTTACATTATTGATGTTCCGGAAGCCAAAATAAAAAAGCTAGACGGCAGTGATCTGGTACGCTTATCGGAAGAGGTCACCTTCCTGGTTCTTCAAAGGGAATGGCAAAAGGTTTGGTTAAAAGCGACACTGTCTTAAAAATCCTTTTTGTTAGACTGTCGTAGAATTCCCCAAAGTGGCACCACCACCCAAAGAATTAATACGCCGAAAGAGATAAACAGTCCGAGATTGGTTCCGAAGAATCGCTTAAAGACAGCACCAGTATAACCAAGAAGTGCTGAAATATCCAGTTTTAACAGGATGAGAGTTCTCGACAGGTCAATTGGATTTAGCATAGAACCTGCCAAGGACAAATTATCCAGCGGATAATCTTCAAATATTATAAGGCTCATTAGGAACAGGCCGTCATAGATAACGGCCATAAATAACCAAATGAGAATGGCATAACCAAATCCCTTGATCTTGTTATCATTGGCCAAGCCAACATTAAATGCCAATGCTGTGAAAATGAAAGTCAGAAATGTGCCGGTAATCAGTAACA
>JABDPU010000119.1 GCA_013042625.1 Flavobacteriaceae bacterium
CTTTCAATGCTTCTGGCAACCGGAATTACCTACCTTGTTTATAAGAACAATCACTTCGATAAGGAAAGTTTTTCAGATATGGCAATTAAGGCCTTCTTCGTTGTTGCTGTAATTGAAGAAGGTGCAAAATTCCTTTTCATAAGAGGAATTCTTTATCCTAATAACAATTTTAACGAACCTTTTGACGGGATCATCTATTCCTTGATGGTAGGCATGGGTTTTGCACTGACCGAAAACCTCATTTATGTGTTCAAAGGTGATGGAGGAACTGCTCTTGTCAGAATGTTTACAGCTGTACCTGCCCATGCCGTATTTGCCGTGATAATGGGATTTTTTCTCGGAGAAGCAAAATTGGAACACAGACACACATTTTTATATGGCTTGACCGCATATGTTGCAGCAACACTCCTACATGGGGTTTATGATTATTTCCTGTTTATTTCATTCGTTCCTGGAATATGGATTGGGGCATTGGTATCCCTCTTGATAGGCTACTTAATAGCAAGAAAAGCTATTGAGATCCATCAGGATGCCAGTCCTTTTAAACCTAAGGATGAATGAAGTGCTTATAATCTCATTAAGAGGAGGAATCACTTCCTGAATTTATCTATATTGCACAAGGGTTTTTTATTTCAATGAAAAATACGAAAGAAACATTTGCCCTTGGATTTGGGATTTTTGCCGCATTTTTTGGAGCGGGGAATCTTATTCTCCCACCCTTATTAGGATTTAAATCGGGCCCCGACTGGTGGCTCGTTGCCCTAGGGTTTTTATTGTCGGCTACTGTAATTCCATTTTTTGCCTTATTCGCTCATGCCAGGTTGCAGGGTACCATGCTGGATTTCGGAAATAAGGCTTCCAAGCTTTTTAGTCTAATTTTTTGTCTTTGTGTTTATACGATAGCTATTACCTTACCATGTCCCAGGACAGCTGCTGTAACCCACGAAATGGCCATAGAACCTTTTTTTGGCACCTCCTCATTACTGACTAGCGGGGTGTATTTTGCATTGGTGCTCCTGTTTGTTATGAACCGAAATAACGTATTGCAGATTCTTGGAAAATACCTCACGCCTTTAATTGCTGTAATTCTATTCGCCATTATCTGTATAGGTATTTTCTCCTCTCCTGAAACCATGCAACCATCGCAGTTTGAAAGTCCCTTTCTCGGCGGATTCTTTGAAGGGTATCAAACTTATGATGCCTTGGCCGGACTTTTGACGGGTGGTATTGTGATCATCTCATTAAACCTGAAAGGCTATAACTCCTTCGAGGAAAAAAAGTCAATTATTGCGCGATCGGGTTTTATCGCCATGCTTGGACTGTTTATTATTTATGCCGGACTTATCGCAACCGGAGCATTCTACAATTCTGAATTCCCAGGTGATATTTCAAGGACGGAGTTATTGTCTGGACTGAGCAGTACTACCCTTGGCAGGATCGGTTCCACATTCTTAAGTGTCCTGGTTGCCCTGGCTTGTTTTACCACTGCGGTGGGGATAATAGTAGGAACCTCCGATTTTTTTAAGGGGCTGTTCAAGGAATCGAAGCGGGTATATTTTATTACAGCTTTAATCTGCTGCCTGATAGGTGTGCTTGTTGGTCAGTTTAATGTAAAGTATATCATTGATTTAGCTTTACCAGCCCTGATGTTCATTTATCCACTCACTATTGTATTGATTTTTCTGAATGTCATACCCACTCAATATGCCTCTTCAAAAGTATTCCGGTTGGTTGTATTGGTAACCTTCGTTTTCAGCATACCCGACTTCCTCGGATTTATTATTCAGAAGGAATACCTGGCTGGGATAGTCGAAATAATTCCACTTGCCAAACATAACCTGGGTTGGTTGCTGCCGGCACTATTGGCATTTGTTCTAGTGAACCTTTTAGGAAAAAGGGTTGAGGTTAAGAGTTCATAATATCCTCGATCTCTTCAGCTTCGATAGGGATATTCCTCATGAGGTTGAACGGTTCACCCGATTCCTGAACAACAACATCATCTTCTATCCTGACACCAAATCCTTCATCAGGAAGATAAATTCCCGGCTCTACGGTAAAGACCATATTCGCCTGTATAGGTTCATGTAATAACCCATAATCATGAGTATCTAATCCCATGTGATGACTTGTACCATGCATGAAATATTTCTTATAAGCCGGCCAGTCCATGTCTTCATTCTGAACATCTGCCTTATCTAGAAGTCCGAGTTGCAACAACTCATCAGTCATTATTTTACCCACTTCAAGATGGTATTGTTCCCACATTGCCCCGGGAACCAACATCTGAGTTGATTTGTTTTTTACCCTGAGGACAGCATTGTAAATCTCCTTCTGCCTATTGGAAAAGCGACCCGAAACGGGAACCATTCGTGTCATATCAGACGCATAATTAGCATATTCTGCACCAACATCCATTAGGATGAGATCACCTGCCTGGCATTGTTGGTTGTTCTCTATATAATGCAATACGTTGGCATTATTTCCTGAGGCAATAATTGGTGTGTAAGCAAATTTCCTGGATCTGTTCCTGAGAAATTCATGAATGTATTCGGCTTCGATTTCAAATTCCCAAACTCCGGGTTTTACAAATTCCAGTATTCGCCTGAAACCTTTTTCAGTAATGTCACAGGCCGTTTGGATCAAATCGATTTCTTCGTCTTCCTTAATCGAACGAATTCGCTGTAAGATAGGATTGCTCTTTTCAATTTTATGCGCAGGATATTTTTCCTTTAGCCATTTAGTAAACCGGTCTTCCCTGGTCTCCGTTTCAACATTGGCACGATAATGCTCATTTGTATTGATGTAAACAGTATCGCACTGCGTCATGATCTCGAACAACACCTTATTTAAATCCTGAAGCCAATAGACTGTTTTTATTCCGGATGTTTCCAATGCTTTTTCCTTGGTCAGTTTTTCACCTTCCCAAATTGCAATGTGCTCATTGGTCTCCCGAAGAAATAGAATCTCTCTGTGTTTTTCTTTCGGACAATCGGGAAATAAAACAAGTATACTTTCTTCCTGGTCTACACCGCTCAGATAGAAAATATCACGATGCTGTTCGAAGGGTAAAGTACTGTCAGCACTTATAGGATAAATATCATTGCTGTTAAAAATGGCCAGGCTTTTGGGTTTCATACTGGCAGTGAATTTCTTTCTGTTTTTCACAAAAAGATCGGAGGGAATAGGATGGTATTTCATTAATACAGGATTAGATCACAAAGGTAAATATTTTATCCAACTGTATCCTAAAAACGGACTATTTGACCCATACGAGATTTTGGTATTTTGACTTAAAAGTATAGCTCATGGATGAATGCATAATCGTGTTGAGCTTAATTAAAAAAAGCATCTGTTTCCAAATGCTCTTTTTCAATGGTTTTATTTACTTATTTATTCAGCGCATGTTTAATCGCACCTACAATTGCCAGAATTATTCCTCCTCCAACTCCGCCACCAGCAACGCTGCCAACTATACTTCCGAGGTCCATCGATCCAGCAGCTTCAGCTGTTTCTGCCCCGCCCAATCCGAGCATGCCGA
>JABDPU010000127.1 GCA_013042625.1 Flavobacteriaceae bacterium
CCCTCACCCCAAGGTGTACCCCTTTATTTATGAGTAATATCTTGGATAAGACTTGTGAATCCATGGGTTTGGATTTGATCTTCCGCTACCGGTGAACGGATCCCGGGAAGTTAAACGAAATGTTGACTTTGTCGAATATTTTCTATAACTTAGCCAAGCATGTATGCGCTTTCGATGCGTATTAGAAAGTAAACTTTCACACGATCTGGATCGTCATGCTTGAAGCCACAGAACACTCCGTATTCTGAGTCCTGGAGATCCTGATACACCACGCTGATAAATCTATAAAAACCTTGGGGTGAGCCCGCTGACCGGACATTATGGCTTACAACTCGTTATATGCAATCTAAAATACAATATTATAACTTATAGTTCTCAGATAACAGGAAATCGGGTGGGCGATCCTTAGATTGTGTTAACTGAAGCAAAATAGTGTCTAACGGACTCCGGATGTTCAAAAGATCCTTCTTTGCAATATGCGTGTAAATCATCGTCGTCTCTGGCTTGGCATGACCCAGTAACTCCTGGATGTGCCTTACACTCACACCATTCTCCAATAGGTGAGTGGCATAACTATGACGCAATGTATGAGGCGTAACACGCTTGCCTATCCTGGCCAGATCACATGATCGCTTTAAAAACTTCCTGACACTGCTGGCTGTATACTGCGCGCCATCCGGACCTTCTGCAAAGTACTGCGCTGGACGATACGTGACCAGGTAATTCTGGAACAAAGGCAAAAAACCTTCAGATAACATCACATAGCGATCCTTACGACCCTTGGCATCCCTGATAAAGATCTGCCGACGGTCAATGTCAATGTCATTCAACTTTAAATTAATAAGTTCGCTTATCCGTAATCCCGATGAATAAATCATGGCTACTATGGCCCGATGCTTTAAATTCCTGGTACTCCTTATCAGATCAATCACTTCCCGCTTCGATAGTACCGCCGGCAATATCTTACTGGCCTCAGGCCGCTCCAGCTCTAACTCATCTATCTTTGTGTAAGGAAAATACTTAATGAATAATTTAAGGGCGCTTACCAATTGTCTCTGGGTACTTATGGCATAACAACGCTTGATGAAAATAGTTTCAACATAGCGCTCAATACTTCTATTCGTAAATTTATCCAATGGCAGATCAGCATAATAAGAAAGCAGATCAGCCATATGATAGGTATAAGCCCTGATCGTACTCATACTGTACCGTTTACCCTTCAGGTAGAGATAGAAACCATTTAATATCTTTCTGCGATAAGGGGCAAGGTTGCGTTTATTCTTAGACATAATATTGATATTTATCATATAAATATAGAAAATATTCTACATATATAAATACCAATATGAAGACCGTATTCAATTAACTACCTTAGATTTTCTTTTAATCTTAAAATTGAGGAACTCGATAAACAATGAAAATGAAATCGCGAAATAGAGGTAACCCTTAGGTATTACTCCTATGCCTTGATTAAAGATCTCGGTTTGAGAAGCATGCGCTGCTTCAGCAACCAGCATAAATCCGATTAGGATTAAGAAAGCCAGGCCAAGAACCTGCATAGACGGGTGCCTTTCAATAAAGCGGCGTATGGGATTAGCAAAGCCAATCATAATGATAATAGAAATAACAACCGCAATGATCATAATAACCAAAGCATGATTAGGATTAGGCGATAACCCGTTGGTCATACCCACAGCCGTAAGAATGGAATCCACTGAAAAAATAAAATCAATGATCAGGATCTGCATCAAGGCCTTGCCCATAGTATCAAGAACCTTCTTCTTCATACTCGATGCATCATGTTCCGGCATTTCCACTTTTTCATAGATTTCTGATGTACTCTTATATAACAGGAATAAGCCTCCTGCAAATAATATTAGGGCCTGCCAGCTTATTGAAGAGGTGAACCATCCGAGGTCTATATTCAAAAAAGGCGTTTTTAATCCAACCAGGAAGGAGACGAAAAACAACAACACAATACGCTGTACCATGGCCAGTAACAGGCCGATATTTGTAGCCTTAACTCTTTGTTTTTCAGGCAGTTTATTGGCAATTATCGAAATAAAAATAATGTTGTCGATGCCAAGGACAATCTCAAGAAACGTAAGGGTGAGCAAGGCAAATATCGCATCACCCGACAATAAAAAATCTAACATAATCAATCAATTCGTTTGGCAATTCCCTTTTGTTTATTCGGTTCTCCTACATAATTGTACTCAAATATGTAAGTCGAATCTGTGGTACTCAATATCTTTAAATGAATGTCTTTTTTGTCGATACGGCTTTTCGGATTGATTGTTCTGAATACAACTTCGCAATCGTTGATCCATCTCACGGAACTTGAATCGGTCCTGCCTTCAAAGGTCTCAACCTGTATGCTGTCATTCCTGCTGAATGTTGAGATATAATCCGTGTTGTCAATGGTAATGGTGCTTTCAAAAGTCCCTGTCCTGTATGACATACAGTCGCGTTCAGCCTGGTAACAGCCGCTTATGAGAAGTATTAGAAGAAAGCTTGTTTTTCTCATATCACAAAGCTACAAAACATAGTTAAGTCTTGTAACTCTTAAAGGTACCATCCTTGAAGAAAATGACAATCCTTTCAATATCTTCAACCTGCCTGACAGACTCCCTTATGACATCATCAGATTTGGTGGGAGCAGGGTCTTCCGCATTCCTTTGCTTCGGAAAAATGCCTTTGCCATTCAGAAGCCAATATAGATCCACATCAGAAAATTCATCAAGGACCTTCATGACAAAATCTAAACTGGGTTTATTCCGTCCGGAAAGGATATGCGAAATACTGGAACGCTGTACTCCAATCCGTTCAGCAAAAGCAGAGGCGGAAAGGCCATGATAATCCATCACAGTATGTAATCTTTCACTGAATTTATCGTTGTTGATCATTGTAAACAAATATACTGAATATTATTGTCATATGATTGTGGTAAAAGCCGATTTAATACTCTAATCATAGCTTTAATTATTATATATATACTTTACTTAAATAGTTATATATTACTAATATACAGTATACTAAGTATTATTTTTTTATTTCATTGAATATTTTTCAATACTATGTTCTCAATATGCTTAAATTGAATACAGTTGTAAACAAATTAATAAAGAAAACCTGTTTACAAATGTAATTTTGAGTTTGTTTACATTTGTAATTCAGAATTGAATATGACCCTTAAACAACTGGAAGAATTTTTTGAGAAATGCAAAGTAAACCACTTGCATGGACGGTATATTTACCTGGATCATATCTCACCCTTGATCGATCAACTCTCCTCCTCATTATCAATTAAGATCGAAGGCTATTCCGTAAACAACAACCCTATCCATTCCATTCAATGGGGAAACGGAAAAACTAGAATTCTCATCTGGTCTCAAATGCATGGCAACGAATCCACAACCACCAAAGCCATTTTTGATTTGTTTAATGCCCTGCAACAGCATATGTTTAGTGAGGAATTTAAAGGTGTCCAACTCATGATCCTTCCCATGCTGAATCCCGATGGTGCTCAAATGTATACCAGGCAAAATGCGAATGATATCGACCTTAACAGAGATGCTAAAGATATTTCCCAGCCCGAAAGTCGCATACTCCGTAAAGCTTTCGATGCGTTCAAACCGCATTATTGCTTTAATATGCACGGACAGCGTACACTGTATAGCGCCGGACCAGCGCCCAATTCTGCAGTATTAAGTTTTCTCGCCCCGGCGGCAGACCCCGAACGAACGGTAAACCAATCAAGGAAACAATCCATGGCTGTTATTGCAGAAATGAAGAAACAGCTAACACCGCTTATTCCCGGACAAATTGCTTTATATAACGACGCCTTTAATATCAATTGTGTTGGAGATACCTTTCAAAGCCATAGCACACCTTCAATTCTCTTTGAAGCGGGTCATTTCCCCGAAGATTATAATAGGGAAGTGGTACGCAGACTCATATTCAAAGCTATGGCCATTGCTATTTCTTTTATTTCGAATAGCCCGCATTCAACCTATGACTATGAGCATTACACCGAAATTCCCCAAAATGAAGAGCGATTTTATGATATACTGATACGGAATACATCTGATGCTGATATTGGGATTCGTTATAAAGAAATCCTTAAAGACGGTAAAATTGAATTTATTCCTGAAGTGACCGACATGGGTATCCTCGATAATAAATACGGTCATAAAGAGATCAATGCCGATCAATACTCAGTACTTTCACTGAAAAAGGAACCTTTCAAGCCAGGTGACGAAATCGATATCGTATTAATAAATAATGAAAAATTCTCATTAAAATTAACCGATTCTTAAAAAACAATGCGAATTTTTTAATGATTTTGCCGTATCTTTGATTTTTATTTAAAGAAATTGAATCATGGCGAAATTTAAACTTGATGAAATCGATCACCAGATCCTCGATATGTTAATCGATAATACTCGGACTCCTTTTACCGATATTGCCAAGAAATTACTCATTTCTGCAGGTACTGTTCATGTTCGCGTCAAGAAAATGGAAGATGCCGGAATTATCAAAGGATCATCATTAACACTCGATTATCATAAACTGGGCTACTCCTTTATCGCATATGTGGGTGTGTTTCTTCAGAATACATCGCAGACTCAATTCGTCCTTGAAAGGCTAAAAGAGATTCCTTATGTAACAGTAGCTCATATTACTACAGGTAAATTCAATATCTTCTGTAAGATCAGGGCAAGGAATACGTCCCACGCCAAAGACGTGATCTTCCAGGTCGATGATATCGATGGTGTTTATCGTACCGAAACGATGATATCGCTTGAGGAAAGCATCAACGATAAGAAACGCCTGATGCATTCCATTTTCAACGAGTTGTAAGACTTAACAATACCGAAATGATACGATCTTCCGATTTATCTCCAAATGAATATGGTGCATTTTATCAGGCCTATATCGATCTGGCCGGTGATCTTGACCTCCTGAAGACACTCAGAAATAGCGGGGATGCCACCCTTCTTTTTTTAGAGTCTATTCCGGAATCAAAATATGAGTATGCTTATGCTGAAGGGAAATGGACGATCAAGGAGATCATTCAGCATCTAATTGACACTGAACGCATATTCGCCTATCGTGCCTTAAGGCTTGCCAGGCAGGATTCCACAGATATTCCCGGTTTTGACCACGATAGCTATGTTCCGGCTTCAAAAGCCAATGAGCGAACCAAAAAAGACTTATTGAAAGATTATAAAACGCTAAGAAAATCTACGATCAGCCTGTACCAGGGATTTGACCCTGAAATGCTTGCATTTATAGGTACAGCCAATCAATACCCCATATCGGCAAGGGCACTGGCGTTCATCATGGCAGGTCATGAGACACACCACCTGAAGGTTTTGTCAGAACGATATCTCTAATCGTCAATACTGACCTCTCCTTCAAGGTCTAACTCCTTAATCTCAATGGTAACCTCATCATTTTCGAAGTTTACCATGCTGTACTGTAATTTCGATCCCACCTTAACCAGGTAAATGGTGTCAGTGGTTTTCACCTCAACAGCTTCAATCTTTTCATTCCTGTGATTGTTAAAAGTGATAATGTCATTATCGCCATAACCATCTGGAAATTTAAGAGTTAACAGCATTAATAAATCAGGCGTCAGCTTACTGTAATCAATAATTTTACGTTTCATGATTTGGGTTGGTTAAAACGTTTAAACTTTAATTTAATGCAACTAAGTTAGAGTGAATTTACAATTTTTTTTAAATCAACAAGAGATTTAGAATTAAATTAATTCAAATAAATTATTAAACCCTGTAGAAGTCGAAGGCCTCAACCAGCAAGGATTCTTCCACTTGCTGGTCCAGTTTAAATGAGCCTATGGCATCGAGAAGAACAAAGTTAATCCGGCCATGCGTATTCTTTTTATCGTGCTTAAGCAGGCTTATAATTTCAGGCCTGTATTCGTCCTTTATGTCCACACGGCCAAAGCGATTGATCAACTCGGTTTTGATGCTTTCCATTTCTCCGGAAGGCAATCCCAGCTGTTTATGTGATATATAGGCTTCCATGATCATTCCAATGGCAATGGCCTCACCATGAAGCAGGGTCGGCAGGCTTTCATTAACTAGATAGTATGTTTCAATGGCATGTCCTAAGGTATGTCCATAATTCAGGGCCTTCCTGATTGATTTCTCAGTAGGATCTTCCTTTACAATATTATATTTTATTCCAATCGAATCATAGATCAGTTTCAGAGGGTCATGCTTTAACTTCTCATCGGAATGTGCCATGGCCATCCAGTAATCAGGATCGGCTATCAAGCCGTGTTTATACATCTCTGCTGTGCCAGATCGCACATGGTTCTCAGGAAGTGTTTTAAGATATTCCACATCTATTATAACCATCACTCCCATATTGATAACTCCAATCTGGTTTTTCAGTCCGTCAAGATCAACTCCGGTTTTGCCGCCAATAGATGCATCAACCATGGCGAGTAGTGAGGTCGGAACGTTAATAAAGTCGATACCCCGTTTGAATACCGAGGCCACAAATCCGCCTAAGTCTGTAACTACACCACCACCCAGATTGATCATTAGCGATCGCCTGTCGCCTCCTAAATCACTCAAAGCCTCCCAAACACCATAAGAGGTCTCAAGATTTTTATGTTCCTCACCGGGTTCAATTTCAAAAACTTCGTAATTAATTGCCGGGTCCAGATGACTAAGAAAGTGTTCAAGGCAGTGATCGTGGGTATTCGAATCGACAAGAATGAAGATGGAGGAGTAATTGCTTGCGGTAATATGCTCGTTCATTGCTTTGTAACCAGCTGATCTGAAGTGAATAATACCAAAGTGTCCGACTATCGATTCCATCTTAAAAATTATGGGCTAAATCAGGGATGAAAATAAGCCAAAATTTAATAAATTACAGTACAGTTAAAATATTATTTAAAGCAATTTAATTATGCCTGACCGAAATCTCTTCAACAATACCGAAATTGCCTTTGAATTAAAGAGCGATTCTCAGCTTGAACGTGCATTTTTTCTGTTTAAAATGATTTCCAGTGAACCTCTTGTTCGAATTGGAACGGCAGCAACAAATTTTGCGTTAAAGGCACATTTGCCGGTAGAAGGTTTAATCCGGTCTACCGTTTTTGATCATTTTTGTGGCGGCGTGAATGAAGAGGACTGCCTCAACGTGATCGATAACATGTTTAAAAAAGGGGTTTCAAGTGTCCTCGATTTTTCAGTAGAAGGTAAAGAAAGTGATGAGCAATTCGATAGGGCCATGAATAAAACTATTGAACTTATAGAATTCGCTCATGATAAGGAAACCATGCCTATTGCCGTGTTTAAGCCAACGGGATTTGGCCGATTGGAAATTTACCGAAAGGTGGGTGAAGGCGTAGCCCTCACCGATGAGGAACAAGCAGAATGGGAGCGTGTAATCGAGCGCTATCATAAAGTCTGCAAACTCGGTGTCGAGCGCGACGTAGAGGTTCTGATCGATGCCGAAGAATCCTGGATGCAGGATTCTGCAGATGAACTGGTGGAAGATATGATGCGACTATACAATAAAGAGAAACCCATTGTTTATAATACGCTTCAATTATACCGCTGGGATCGCCTCGATTATCTCAAGCAACTGCACAAAAGGGCAAATGAGGAAGGTTATAAATTGGGCATGAAAATCGTTCGAGGCGCCTATATGGAAAAAGAACGGGAACGCGCAGAAGAGATGGGATATGATTCTCCCATTTGCGAACATAAAATGGAGACCGACAAAAACTTCGATAAGACCATGTCGTACATCCTTCAGAACCTGGATGATATCTCCATATTCATAGGTACTCATAACGAAGAAAGCAGCTACCTGGCCATGGAAATGATGGAGTTGCTGCGTATCGACAAAAAAGATAACCGGGTTTGGTTCGGACAGCTTTACGGCATGAGTGATCATATAAGCTTTAACATGGCCGCAGAAGGCTATAATGTGGCCAAATATGTGCCTTTCGGCCCGGTGAAGGACGTTATGCCATACCTGATAAGAAGGGCAGAGGAGAACACCTCGGTTGCCGGTCAGACCAATCGTGAATTGGAACTTCTAAAACGAGAGAAAAAACGTCGAAAAATTTAATCAGCCAAACTGATACCACTTCTTCTTAGTACCCGGCTTGTTGCCGTAACCATAACCGTATCCGTAGCCATCTTTTTTCCTGGTACCGTTAAGTAGAATAGCCATATTTGGCAGTCGTTTTTCCTCATACATGCTCCTGGCAACGTGCAACTGTCTCTTATCCAGTTTTTCGGCACTCACCACATAAATAAACATATCGGCATGATCGCAGATCAACAAGGTATCAGTCACCAGTCCAACAGCAGCTGTATCAACTATTATATAGTCGTACTTTAGCTTCATTTTGTTGAAAAGGAATGCTACCCGTTCACTTTGCATGAGTTCAGCAGGATTAGGTGGAATAGTTCCGGACGGAATTACATCCAGGAAATTGTTGTTTTTCGGACTAACAATTACATCCTCAAAACTCAGCTTAGGATCACTGATAAAATCGGTAAAACCATTATTGTTTTCTATGCCAAGGTAATCGTCAAGCTTTGGAATACGAATATCTGTGTCAACCATAAGCACTTTCTTTTCAGAATAGGAAAGTGACGTAGCCAAATTAGCCGCTGTATGCGACTTACCTTCCTGTGCCATGGTGGAGGTTATAAAAATGATCTTAGCCGTATCATCGGTTTTGCCTTTCAGCATGAAATCCAGATTCGTCCTGATCATACGGAAAGCCTCAGCCTTTGATGAATAATCTACCTTAGCTATAAGTCGGTCTTTCTTTTTGCTACTTGATTTTGGTATATCTCCAATAAATGGAGCACCTACAAGATTGCTTATATCATCGCGGTTGTGGACCTTCGTATCCATCACATCACTCAGATATATAAGAACCGTGGGTAATGCTAATCCAAGAATTAGAGCAGCGAGGTAGACAAATTTTGGTTTGGGAGTAATGGGCATGACCGAGGCATATGCCGCATCAACAATCCTGGCGTTAGGAGAGGAGAGCCCTAAGGAAATAGCCGTTTCTTCCCGTTTTTCCAACAGGTATAAATAAAGAGATTCTTTAATGTCCTGCTGCCTTTTTATATCCCTGAATTGTCTTTCCTTCGTTGGTGCCGAATAGATCTGTGACCTTATCCTGGCATCCTCGCGATTAAGATTGCTCAGAGTAATCTGGTTCGTTCTTCTGATATTATCGAGACTCTGATTCAGGTTTTCTTTTAAAGCTGATATCTGGTTATCAAGATTAACGACTGTCGGGTTTTTTTCACTTGAATTCTTCAAAATACGATTACGCTGAAGTACCAGGTCATTATGGGCTTTTGTAACCTGCCCGATCGAATTATCTGAAATACCGATATCTGCAGGAAGCAGGTCGGCATTCGAATTGTTCTCAGATAAATGATCCTTCATATAATCAACCAATTGTATCTGGTTGGAGGTCTGAAGCAGGTTCATTTCATTCTCTTTTTCACTTTGTAAATAAATATTGCTTTGTGCTGCTAAAGCCGTCAGCCTATTTGATTTCTGCATTTTCTCTGCAGTAAAATCGACCTGTTCCAGTTCTTCTGAAACCAATTCCAGGCGGTTATTGATAAAATCTGAGGTGGCTTTTACAATCTGTTGCTTATCGTAAACAGCCGCATCATTATATTTTTCAATGAGCTTGTCAAGTACCATGCTGGCCTTGTTTCGCAAATTCTCGCTAACGATAAGATCGATAACATTCGATCCATCATCAGCTGCGATACTGATCTTTCCCTGGTATTTCTCAACTGTCGATTCAACCGTTCGAATGACAACCTCAATAGATTCACCTATGATTGTGGCATCATCCTTAAAATTCGGGGTGATAACAAAATCACCGAAATCAGTACTTATCCGATCCCCGAATGCATGTTCGGTTTCATTTGAATCACTAACTTCCTCGTTGGAATTTTCACTGGATAAATTAAGTGTAAATTTCGTGGGAGATATAACGCCTACCGTGAAATTGGTACTTATACGGTTTACTATGGAATCACTATCGAAAAAACTCAATACAATGGGAACATCTTTATAAACTTCACGTTCTTTTATCCGTCCCTGCACAAAAAACCTGACATTCAAATCGAGTTCGTCAACCACTTCCCTGATCAAGGTCCTCGATTTAAGAATCTCAACCTCATCGCTAATATTGTTGAAATTATCAGAAAACAGTCCGTAATTCTGAAGCTGGTTCAGCTCCTGCAACCTGCTGTCTTGCTGATCATCCTTAATTTTGATAGAGGCTGATGCCTCATATTCATAGGTGGCATAACGTAGGTACAAAAAGGCTGCAACCAATGCCAGGATCACACAAATGAGTATGAACTTCCATTTTGAAGTAAAAAGTTCGATATTCCTGACGAACTCCTGGTTAGTATCTATGGTTTTATGATTCATTTATTTGCTTTCTATCTTACTTAATTAATATGGCCGCAATCGTAGCCGCTACTCCAACAATCGAAACGATAAGGGTGTTGTTCTGAGTAAAGTTCGCTTGGCGCATCCGGGCATTATTAGGCTCAACGTAAATCACATCATTCTGAGTGAGATAGTAATTAGGCGAATTCACTACATTGATTGAAGATAAATCCAGTTTTGCATATCGCTTATTACCATCTATCTCACGAATGAGGAAAATATTGTCTCGCCTTCCATAAATCGTCATATCACCGGCCAACCCAATTGCCTCAGACAGGGAAATTCTTTCATCCTGAATGATAAAAGTGCCGGGTTTGTTCACCTCACCTAAAACCGTGATGCTGAAATTAGCCAGCCTAATATTAACGATAGGGTTCTTGATATATTCTGAAAGACGCTCTTTAAGCATAGCATTGGCATCACTACGACTCAGTCCGCCCATTTTTATGGTTCCTAAGACCGGAAACTCAATATTTCCTTTAGCATCCACCAGGTAAGTCTGCATCTTTAACTGGCCTTGGGCAGCAATCACCGATGCATTATAAGAAACCGCCGGAAGATTAAATGGTCGGGCAGCCTCAGGATCGAGTGCCGAAACATCGATGGTTAAAAGGTCGTCAGGTTTAAACTTAATTTGAAAGTCCTTATTCAGATTCGAAAAAGCGTCATTCAAAGGTTCATCCTGGAAATACACCAGTTCCTGCCTGGAAGCACAGGAAGCCACAGCTATTAGTAATGCTAACATGAAAATTTTGTAAGAAACGTTCTTTAAAGTATTCATTGATTTTAGTTTTTTGTGTCATCCAGTACTTCGTACATGGAATTATTTGAAATATATTCCGGAATGATATCCTTGATCCATGAAACAATTTCCAGATTCTGATTTGTCGATTTTACACTGCCGAGGTTCATTATTTTCTTCACGACAACATCCCGATCGATTGGTTTGGTCTTGGCGATCATGATCTTATCATGATAGGTTGATGTCGTATTTTCACCATCCGCCAATAATTCTTCATAAATCTTTTCGCCTGGCCGCAATCCGGTAATTATAATGTCAATATCCTCAGGATACCTTAATCCGGATAAGAAGATCATATTTTTAGCCAGTTCTAAAATCTTAACAGATTTACCCATATCAAAAACGAAAATCTCACCACCACTTCCCATACTGGCAGCCTCGAGTACAAGCTGACTGGCTTCCGATATGGTCATGAAATATCGGGTTATATCGGGATGAGTTACCGTTATCGGACCTCCCTTTTCTATCTGCTTTTTAAATAATGGGATCACTGAGCCATTTGATCCAAGTACATTTCCAAAGCGTGTTGTGATGAATTTAGTTCGTCCATTCCCTTTTAAACAGGTGACATATAGCTCGGCTATTCGCTTGGTGGCGCCCATGACGTTGGTAGGATTCACAGCTTTATCAGTAGAAACCAAAACAAATTTATTGGTCCCGTGTTTAACCGCAAGGTCAGCGACAATACTTGTGCCATTGACATTTACCCTCACAGCCTCATACGGACTATTCTCCATCAACGGAACATGCTTATAAGCCGCCGCGTGAAAAATGATCTTCGGATTGTATTTCTCAAATATGAAGGACATTCGTTCCTGATCCCTGACGTCGGCAACAATCGGTTCAAACCTATCTATTTCCTGCCTTTTAAATTCTTGTTCAAGGTCATATAAGGGCGATTCAGCCGAATCTAAAAGCAATAATTTCTTATATCTGAAATTGGTCAGTTTACGTGCTATTTCACTTCCTATTGAACCTGCAGCACCAGTGACCAGGATAACCTGGTTATCATATTCCTCTTCCAGTACAGGGTTTCTGATATCAATTGGCTTTCTGCCCAATAAATCTTCAATCTTGATATCCTTGATCTGTTGAACACTCAGGTCACCATCGATCCAATTCTGCACCGGAGGTACAATTTTCACCTTTACCCTATACGGAAACAATTGGGTAGTGATACTGAGCAATCGGCCCGGATCAATATTCTGAATCGAAATAATGACTTCGGAAAGCTCGTGCTTATCAACGAAATCCTGGTCGATCTGATCTAAACTATAAACAGTTAATAGATTGATCTTTTTACCGATCTTATTCGGATGGTCATCAATAAATCCAATGGTTTCCAGTGTGCTCTTGGTATCGCTCTGAATGGCATCATAGGTCATAATACCGGAATTTCCGGCACCATAGATCAAGACTTTACTATGTGGACGAAAATCAGAGATCAGACTTCTGTATAGAGATTTGATAAAGAATTTGGCTCCTACCAGGAATAGGATATTCAACATCAAATGAATGTAAATAACAGATCCCGAAAGATTCAGAATCTCATGCAAATCGAATTTTCGATTGGCATAGGTAACCAGGATAAGAATGGTGGCCAGTATATTGGTCCCGATGATGATATTAACCAGATCCCTGAATCCCGTATATCTTACCACCCCATGATGTGATTTCACTAAAAGGAAACTAACCAGTGAAACCAATGCCACCAGCGGTAATTGCTTCAATACTAATACAAGATTGAAGTCTACCTTAAAGTTAAATCGAATGAGGTAAGCCAGTAAAAAGGTGAACATAACAACAACCACATCGAAAACAAGGACCAGCCATTTTGATGCGTATCGGTTTTTAATTCGATGTAAAAACTTGTTCGCCATCAATCGAAATATGATTTTATTGTTGTTATAACCCTATTTAACTCGTTTTCAGTTAAGTTAGACCCACTAGGCAAACATAAGCCTTTTTCAAATAATTCATCTGAAACCCCATTCAAATATTTAGGTGCATTTTCAAACACGGGTTGCTGATGCATGGGCTTCCATAACGGCCTGCATTCAATGTTATGTGATTCCAGTAAAAGTCTGACGCCTTCACGGGTTTCAATTGAATTGGTGAGCACACAGCTTAGCCACCTGTTTGAAAAATGGCCATCCGGTTCATCGAGGAATGAAAATTCGCCTTCCGGTAATTCCTGCCTGTATAATTCATGGTTTGCTCTTCGTTTAGAAACATAGCTATCCAACACTTCCATTTGTCCGCGTCCTATTCCCGCAACTACATTCGACATGCGATAATTATAACCGATCTGCGAATGCAGGTAAGCCGGTGATTTATCCCTGGCCTGTGTTGATAGGAAAACAGCTTTATTCTTTAACTCTTCGGAATGGGCAACTAATGCTCCACCTCCCGAAGTTGTTATGATCTTGTTCCCATTAAATGAAAGAATAGATAAATCACCAAAAGTACCACATTTACGTCCGTTATAAGTGCTGCCAAGTGATTCGGCACTGTCCTCTATTACAGGAATATCATAACGACTGGCAATATCGTTCACTTCATTAACCATATAAGGCATGCCGTAGAGATGAACAGCAACTATGGCCTTTGGTTTCTTTCCCTTATTGATCCTATCCCTGATGGCTTCTTCAAGAAGCTCCGGAGAAATGTTCCAGCTTTCTGGCTCACTATCCACAAAAACAGGAATGGCTCCCTGGTATACAATAGGATTAGCCGAAGCCGAGAATGTCTTACTCTGACAAATTACCTCGTCACCTGCAGTTACGCCAAGCATGATCAAAGCAAGATGAATTGCACCTGTTCCGGAACTCAGCGCAGCAACATGAACCCCTTCTCCCAGATAAGACTCCAGACTCTGTTCAAAACCGGTAACATTCGGTCCGAGTGGAGCAATCCAGTTAGAATTGAAGGCCTCATCAATATACTGGCGCTCGAAGCCGCTCATATGCGGAGAAGAAAGCCATATTTTTGGTTCCATAGGTTAATTGTTAGGTAACTATATCACCACAATTTTTAATGTTTACAGAGTGATTCGGAACATAAAAAATGGGTTGATTACAATCCATTAAATATCATAAATTCTATTAATTTCTAACAGTAAAGTTAAATATCAGGATTATGGGTTAAACCTTTCAAATAAAGCCGATGAAAAGTCAATAATTACGTTATGGGCATTAAAACTTTTTTAATGCTTATTTCCTGACCTGAATGACTTCAAATAGCTCATTTCCAAGAGCCTTGCTCAAAGCAATAATTCGTCCGCAATGCTCCAGGTGCCAATAAGGTACGCCATTGATTACATTTCCAGCAAGAAGAGGCCCTGAAATAAACAATCCGGGAACAGCCTGCATTTTGTTATCAACAATAAACCCACGCTTCGACGGATTGGGTTTACAAAGACCATCAGCCATTAATTGTTCCAGCAATGAGGTCAAGGGCTTGTTTTCAAGTGTTTTAGCTCCTGCACAACTTATTAATAGGTGAACAGGTTCAGGATGGGTCTTTGTTAGTTTACCATTGTCATTCCTGTATTCAAATATTACACCATCATGATGATCACCCGGGGAAATGCCATTAAAATAACCTTTGATATTATTAATCCGGTTCTGAGCCATTAAATGATCAACAATGTCGGTATAATGTTTTCCGGCTCGTCTTTGCCGTTTTCCTATTTCATTACCGTAATGACAGGCAAAAGATTTTAACTCCTGATCGTCCAGTTTCCCAAGCAGTGAAAGAAATGCCGTGGAAATAGGGGTCTCAGAGATAGCGGTTCCAAAATCTCGATGCTCTGCTGCATCGAGATCAAGATTCGCTGCCTTATAGATATCCCATGCGGTTAATTTTTCATTATTTCTAAGAGCTAATAAATTTTCTGGAATGAATTTCACCATCCTGGTAAAATCATCCTGGGCTGAGTTCGGTAATTCGCCCTGAGGAGAAACTATTTTAAATTTACCAAGCCTGTATCGAATGCCCGGGCGGTCATTGAGTTTATAGATCATTTCCATAGCACTGGCATTTGCACCAATGATAAGGACATTAGAGAGATCGTTGCGTTCTGCCAGATAAGACTCAATTTTATCAAGATTATTTGACAAACCGGTACTGTATGGATTTCTGATAAGGCAAGCTTGTTCAGCATACCTGGCCTCATCTTCCGGGTCCCAGTAGGTATTAACAGGGGGAATTCCAACGGAAACCACTACTTTTTCTGAAAAAAGATTTTCTGAATCACTAAGAAATTCAAGTTCAAAACCTGTCCCTTTTTCATGAACTCTTATTACCTCTTCCTGAATATAAATTAACTCAACAGGAAATTGTTTCTCAGTCTCCCTGATTACTTTTTCAACTTTTTCCCTGATATATTTTCCGAAAAAACGCCTTGGAATGTATATATCAAGCCAATCACCAGCTTCGATTTCATCTCTATGGGTCCGGATCCAGTTTAATGACAAATCGCCTCCATCATGCTTTAACTCATCCAGGAGCTCCTTTTTATTCAAGTTCAGCCATGATATAAATTCATCCCTTACCGGGCCTTCAGGAAGAAAATCAGCCAGGGAGGTGATCAGTAATGCAGATGATCCGGAACGCGGACCATAAGCCAGGCCAGTAAAAAACTCCGGGTCACGCTCAATTAAAGCAATCTTGAGAGGTTTTGCACTACTAGAATGCCCCTGCAAGGATTCAAGCAAAGCGATCAGGGTAAAAGAAGTTGAAATACCCGAACCGATGAAAGTTATATCTATTATATTTT
>JABDPU010000128.1 GCA_013042625.1 Flavobacteriaceae bacterium
ATGTCGGCGGAGGTCCAGATCTTGGGTTTTTGAGCATAAGAAACAGTCAGACTAAATAATGCAAGCCAGAGAAACCGCTTGAAATTAAGCATAGTGTATCGATGTTGGTGTGATCAAATATATAAAAGATAAGAAGCGATCAACCGATTTTTAATGTTTCTTTAACTCTGATCAGAGCCATTTTTTTCTTTTGAAGTACAGTACCATAAAAATAACGATCACCACCATGAAACCCCAAAGCACATAGTACCCATATTGAAATTTAAGTTCAGGAATGTTTTCGAAGTTCATTCCATAGATTCCTGCGATAAATGTCAATGGGATAAAGATACTGGCCATAACGGTCAAAACTTTCATCACCTCATTCATTCTATTACTCATGGCGTTCATATGCATTTCCATCAGGCCGGAAATCATTTCCCTGTAAATCTCGATATGTTCCGAAACCTGGATGATATGATCGTAAACATCTCTGTAATAGATCTTTGAATTTTCAGTAATGAGATGATTCTCATATTTCTCGATCTTATTGATCAGTTCTCTAACTGGGAAAACAGAGCGTCTTACCCTTAAAATTTCGCGTTTGAGGGATTGAATCTCATGAACAATTGTTTGTTGATTTAATCCTTCAAACAGTTGGTTTTCCAAATCTTCAATTTTATCTCCTAAGGTTTCGATTACCATAAAGTAATGATCGACTATTGAATCAATCAGGGCATAAAGCAGATAATCGGCATGCATAAAACGAACGCGACCTTTGCTGTTGACCAGGCGCTGTCTTACTTCATCAAAAACATCCCCTTCGGCTTCCTGAAAGCTTATCAGATAATTGGAGCCAAGAATAAGACTCACTTGTTCAGAAACAAGAATGTCAGAATTCTCATAATACATCATGCGAAGAGTGACAAAAAGATAATCCTCGTAGTCATCCAATTTAGGCCGTTGATTAATATTGACAATGTCCTCGAGAACCAATGGATGAAGATCGTAATGTTTACCGATGGATTCAATAGAGTGGACATGATTCAGCCCATTTATATTCAACCAGCTATTGGATTCGGTTTTTTTTAAGTTGAACGCTTCTTCTACTGTGGAGATGTGCCTATGATTAATGGTATCGGCCGTATAATCAAAGAGCTCGATGATCAACCCTTTTTTATCCTTATTACCGGTGTAAATAATAGATCCCGGAACTTGTCCAACTTTGTGTTTATGCGACGGCTTCTTCTTTTTGTTTCTGGACCGCGATTGGTTTTTTTTAGTCATGAAAATGAATTCGATAAAAAGGCTATGGCCTAAGGTAATTCGTCAAGGGCGTCTTTCTCAATTAAAGTTACGGCTTTTTGCAACATCAGGTTATTTGGATAGGTAACCAGGTCGCCATTTTCCAGTCGCAGATGTAAATGGAAGGCCCTGATATCTTCAATGATAGCCTGTATAGGGAAATCTTTGTCATGAATTTCTACCTTGTCACCAACCTTATAAGGAAATGAAAAGAACATGATTACACCCGAAGTGACATTGCTTAGTATGGACCAAATGGCAAATAAGCCTATGCCCAGTACAGCGAAAACAGATGAAAAAACTACGGCAATTTCACTCCAGTCAGCTCCAAAAATAAACGATTCGCTTAACAGCCAAAAAAATAGTAGTCCGGAACTGATATAGCGGCTAATTAGCCTCTCACGGGCCTGGTTAATTGCGTTTCGTTTGCCAATTCTTCGAACTATCGCATTAATACTAAAATTTATAGTTAAAAAGATAAGGAACAATCCTATGCCCAGGTAGATCTGAATATCGTGGTCTTTTAAAAACTCCTGCATGATTAATCAATTAAATATTATTGCTGGATGTTAAGTTATTCAATTTTTTCTAACGGATCATCAGTGACTCCTGCAACAGCTCATTTACATTTCTGTTTTGCCTCCAATATGGTGTGTTGAGTTGTTTGAGTTTGCTGGCTTTGGTGGTCAGTTTCTGTGCCGATGGGCCATAACCACTATTAAATGTTTCTTCCCAGCTTTCAATCTCATATGGAAACTCGGGATTGAAATTAATGATCAGGCTGCGTTCAAGTTCAGGGTAGTACAGTTCATATTTACCGGTTTCCAAACGGCCTGTAGCCTTGTAGGGTTTGA
>JABDPU010000133.1 GCA_013042625.1 Flavobacteriaceae bacterium
TGACATGAAATGTGATCTGAAAGGTGACTATCAGAAACTAAATATGAGAACGGCGATTAAAGTGATCAGGCTATGGTCAGATTTAGAGGAGCATGTTAAACCGGATGCCATTGTTAATGGGCTTCAGTGTGTTGTTTCGAACACCGGACTGAAGGGACGTTATCAGATCCTGGGATCCAGTCCTAAGGTGATTTGTGACACGGCCCATAATCGTGAAGGATTAAGCCTGGTTATGGAGCAACTTATAAAGGAACCCTATGAAAAGCTACATATTTGCTTGGGAACGGTAAACGATAAGGACTTAAACCGAATCATGGACCTGTTTCCTGCAGAAGCCAGCTATTATTTTTGTCGGCCTGATATAGAACGCGGATTAGATGTATCTATGCTTCAGTCAGAATTCGATAAACAGGGGTTAAAAGGAAAGGCTTATCCATCGGTTTGGGAAGCTTTTAATTCGGCTAAAGAAGAGGCGAATCCCGACGATCTTATATTTGTTGGAGGCAGCACTTTTGTAGTGGCGGAAGTCCTCCGGAATTTTGAATAAATAGTTTGGCAATATCAAATTCTAAGTTATATTTGCAGTCCAATTGACGGGCGCGTAGCTCAGTTGGTTCAGAGCACTTGGTTTACACCCAAGGGGTCAGGGGTTCGAATCCCTTCGCGCCCACTTCAAAAGCCACCTAACGGTGGCTTTTTTCGTGACCGCTCGGGATTCGAAGGCCAACGCGCCTGCTGGCTCCTTCGCTAAAAATGTCCACTGGACATTTTCTTTACGCCTGCCTACCGGCAGGCAGACTCGTCCCTCTTCGCGCCCACATTAAGAACAAAATCCAAACCTAATGGTTTGGATTTTGTTATTGCAGGAGAGGATGTAATAGGGATCAATTCATTAAACCCCTGTTAAGGTGCCTTTTTTTATTCCCAAGGCTTATGAAAGGAAACTTTCAACACTTTGGAAATAAAAAATCCTCATGACGGGCGCCATGAGGAAACTGTTTGTTGTGGGTCATACTGGATTCGAACCAGTGACTTCTACCCTGTCAAGGTAACACTCTGAACCAACTGAGTTAATGACCCGTTTAAGACATCAAAGATACATGTTAATCATGAAATTTCAATAGGAATTGAAGAGGTTCTTGCTATTCTGAATTCAGTAATCTTTCTAAAGCCATTCCCCTGGAACCCTTTATCAAAAAGGTATTGTAGCTGGATTGATGCTCCGTCCAAAAGGCTTCTAAATCCTTGTATGTCCTGAACGTTTTGCAGCGGCTGTCAGCTGTATTTATTCCGAAGAAATTCTCACCGACTAACCATAACTGATCAATGGATAATCCCTGTGCATAATCTGCTATGGCCTGATGTTCCGTTAGGGCAAAATCACCTAATTCAAACATATCTCCCAATACTGCTACCTTTCCCGATGATGACATTTGATCGAAGTTGTCAAGGGCAGCTTTCATGCTGGTCGGGTTTGCATTATAGGCATCCAGAATAATTTTTTGTGCGTCCCTTTCTATAATCTGAGATCGGTTGTTCTCGGGAGAATAGTTGGAGATCGCAGACTTGATATTTTCGTTAGACACCTCGAAATATTTACCGATTGCAACCGCAACCGAGATATTATGAAAATTGTAAAACCCGGTGAGTTGGGATTCGACTGAATCTCCGTCAATATCGAATTTTACAAAGGGATCGGCAGAAATAAACTGAGAATCTAATCCGGACCCATTGGCTTTGTTGAACTCAATACATTTGTCATAAGCTGAGGTTAATTCAACTTGCTTCGGATCGCGGGCATTGACAAATATAAATTTTCCTTTATTTTTCAGATGATCATATAGCTCACTTTTACCTTTTATAACACCTTCAATACTTCCGAAACCTTCCAAATGAGCCTTGCCGAAATTTGTTATATAACCATAGTCGGGATCTGCAATATTGCAAAGCAATTCTATTTCCTTAAGGTGGTTGGCTCCCATTTCAACAATAGCGAATTCAGTATCCTCTTTAATCGATAACAAAGTTAAAGGCACACCTATGTGATTATTGAAATTCCCATGGGTGCATTGCGTTTTAAATTTAGTGCTGAGAACCCGGTAGATCAATTCCTTAGTTGTAGTTTTACCGTTACTTCCGGTTAGTGCAATTAGCTTTGCCTTTAACTGATGACGGTGATGATTAGCCAGTTCCTGCAGTGATTTAAGAGTGTCATCAACAAAAATACATTTGGGTTCATCTGCAAGTGAAGCGTCATCGATTACGGCAAAAGATGCCCCATTATCTAGAGCATTAATAGCATACTGGTTCCCGTCAAAATTTTCGCCTTTTAAGGCAAAGAACATGCAGTTATCTGTGATCTTCCTGCTATCGGTATTGACCTTATCGCAGGTGAGGAATAAATCATAGAGTGCTTCAGTATGCATTATTTAAATCTAAAAAAAAGTCCCGACACAAAGGTCAGGACTTCTATAAGCAAATAAAAACGTTTTTAGTTCTTTTTCTTGTGTTTCATTTTGGTTTTTGAACCAACTCTTGACATGGCACAACGGAAACCAATATAGTCTGTGGCCTTGTCCTGAGGATAGAATCTTCGTTGAGCAGGATCTAACCAATACTCACGATCTTTCCATGAACCTCCTTTATAAACACGTACTTCGTCGCTCACTAAAGAAGTTCTGTTATTCGATTTGTCATATTCTCTGATGAGTGTTCCTGCTGAATCAGATTCAACAGAATGTCTTGGGGAATTATACATCTTCCGAGTTTCAGCATCTGAGGTTTTCAAGTCTTCCTCTTCATCCATAAAGCTCTCGAAATAACGCGATGATCGTTTGTCACCATCACGGAAGTTCCTGTTATCACTCTTGTCGAAGTTCGTTCTCAAATAGGTTTCATCGTCATTGACACCAACTTGAAGAATCTCTCCAGGTAGGTTTCTGGCAACGACTTTACCATTACTAAGTGTATCAAATACTATCGAATCAACAGATACAATCTTAACTGATCCGTCTTCATTAATAGCATTTTTGGTATAAATGTTACCTCTATAGTAGTTGAAATCATTGAATTCGTCATCTACAATTGGGCGGTATACATCAGCTACCCATTCGGCAACATTTCCGGCCATGTCATACAGTCCGTAATCATTCGGATCGTAAGATTTAACCTGTGCAGTAATATCGGCACCGTCATCAGACCATCCGGCGATTCCACCATAGTCACCTTTTCCTTGTTTGAAATTGGCTAACTGGTCTCCACGGATAGATCTTTTTCCAGAACGGGTGTACTGACCATCCCATGGATATTTCTTTCTTCCTCTATATACATTATAACTTCTCAGTTCACTTAAACCAAGCGCGGCATATTCCCACTCAGCTTCAGATGGCAACCTGTATTTCGGAGAGATAACTCCGGTCTCTCTTGATGCATATACATTAATGGTGTCACCTGTCGCAGTAGTCTGAACTCTACGTCGGGTTTTCGCAGGATTGATAATACTGTCGTTCCCGCCATAGGTTAAACGCGGAGCACTGAGGTAAGTGTCAGTATTGAAGTTTTCCTCAGAAGTTGCACCAATTTTTGCATCTCGAACCAGATATCCCGCTTCTTCCAAATACAATTCGTTTACACGGTCTGTTCTCCAATTTGTAAATTCAACAGCCTGAATCCAACTTACACCAACAACTGGATATTCTGCATAACCAGGGTGACGTAAATAGTTTTCAACCATCATTTCACTGTATCCCAGACGGTTTCTCCAAACTAGTGTATCAGGCAATGCGCCTTCATAAATAGCTTTGAATCCGGGTTCAGATGGTGGATAAACTCGTTTGATCCAATCGAGGTATTCAAGATACATCATATTGGTCACCTCGGTTTCATCCATGTAAAAAGATTGGACGTGTTGCTGATTCGGAGCATTGTTCCAATCATGCATTACATCATCCTGAACTTTTCCCATGGTAAAAGTACCACCTTCGATGAACACCAAACCTGGGGCAGTTTCTTGTTCTTTAAAGTCTGTATTGTATTGAAATCCACCTTCCTTGGCATTAATTTTCCAACCGGTAGCTCTGGAGCTGTTTTTGGAGCTGGTAGATTTCTTACATCCAAACATGGTTAAGGAAAGTGCCAAAACTAGCATCATCCTTAATGTTACAACGTTTTTCATGTCCATGATTTTTTCGTAAGTCGATTAAATTTTTGGTGCTGCAATATAGCAATTAAACATATAAAACCAAGAGTTTTTCAATTAAAATGCAAAAAAAATGTGCATTTCATCCGATTTTTCGAACATCACACCGGATATTTTGATGATTTTACGGTTTTTTTTATGTATCTAAAACGGAATAGTTGACGATTTATTATCGTAAATTTGAAACCAGGAAAAATTACCATAATAACAGACAATTTTGATCGTTAAAAATGTTATGAAAAAATACCTGATTGTCTTCCTGCTTTTAACCTTGAATTTTTCGTTCGGACAATCCCGGACTTTCAATCTCGAGTGGAATGGAAGCCGGGTAATGGCAACAGAGTCTTCATCGATAGAAGTACCTTCCTTTAATAAAGAGTCTTTAAGCTACAGCTATGAGAACGGATTGAAGTATGTGGCATTCTGGAATACAGATGCGGCCATAGATGAAAGTTCGATCTCAATTACTAACCTTCAGACTTCGTCCATTCGTTCATCAGAACTGAAGGATTTGAAACCGAATAGTATTCCATCGGGTGTGTCCTTTAAAATCAGGAATTCACAGGCAAGAGAGCGACGTGGCGTTTATGTGGAGTTCGCTCCAATCTTTAGAGAAAATGGGATACTTAAAAGAGTAGATCAGCTGAGCATAACCTATCAAAACAGGCAAAGCAGCCAGAGTCGTTCAACCGTGGCCATCTCAAATTCAGTATTGAATCAGGGTACATGGCGAAAGTTTTATGTGGATACTACCGGAGTATTTAAATTGACCAAGTCCTTTTTAAATGATATCGGCGTAAACACCAATGTAGATCCCAGGACTATTAAAATATATGGCCAGGGAGGCAGGATGCTTCCACTCCTAAATTCTGAACCATATCCTTTTGATCTGACAGAAAACGCCATAAAATTTGTTGGTGAGGAGGATGGGGTATTCGACAATAATGACTACATATTAATGTATGCCGAAGGACCTCGTGGATTTAATGAAGAGAGTAATACACACAATAATATATTTACAGATAAGGCATATTATTATGTACATGTGGGATCCGGATTTGGAAAACGTATTCAGTCCTATGTTGAGCCCACCGGGCCGTCAACTTTAACCATCAATTCCTTTCATGAATTGCAGTATTATGAGGTGGATGAGTATAATCTGGCGAGACTGGGTCGACGTTGGTTTGGTGATCGATTTGATTTTGATTCCGATAAAGTGTTCGAATTTGAATTTCCGAGAATAATAACCTCAGAGCCGGTTGACGTGGAGATTCATGCTGCCGCCGTTGGTGAAGTCAATACCAGCATGTCTGTCAGAATAAATAATGCAGATGTGGATGTCTTTTATTTTGATCCCATCGATGATCCGATCCTGGCAGATGACGATTTTTTCTCAGGTGAAATCAACTTAAGTTCATCCCAGGTCTCGGTGGCCTTGTCATTTGATAATTCCGGGAATCCTTCCTCAATCGGTTATCTCGATTATATTTCAATTGAAGCCGAAAGCGAATTGGAATATATCGGCAACCAGTTTCTGTTTCTAAATAAAGACCTGGCCTTGGAATCCGGTGTGGGAACTTATGAAATATCAAATGCAGCGGATGTAGATGAAGTATGGGACGTGACAGATCGCTTCAATACAACTTCAATAAATAATGTCGATTCGAACAACCTGTTAAGCTTTAAGACTCAACTTGGAGAAGTCAGGCGTTTTCAGGTGGTCGATTTTAATGATACATATGAGCCAAAGCGGGATGGTAATAACAATGTGCTGAATCAGAATCTTAAAGGCACCCTGCTTCAGGATGAACAGGGCGAATTTCAGCCTTTAGATTATCTCATTGTTACCAGGGAGGATATGCTGAATCAGGCTGAACGCCTGGCCCAGATCAACAGGGATCAATATGGACTTACTGTTAAGGTGGTTCTTATTGATCAGATTTATAATGAATTCAGTTCAGGAAACCAGGACGTGGGAGCCATTCGAAATTTAGTACGTTATCTATATGACAATGTTCCAAACCCTGATGAAAAGATCAAATACCTTTGCATGTTCGGTGATGCATCATATGATTATAAGGATAGGATTTCGAATAATACTAATATAGTGCCTTCCTGGCATTCCTATAATAGTTTTAGTTTGTCAGGATCCTTTGTCGCAGATGATTTCTTCGGAATGATGGATCCTGATGAAGGTACGATGGTCCCAAGTGATCAACTGGATCTTGCGGTAGGAAGAATTCTTGCAGATACACCTCAGCGAGCCAAGGAACTGGTGGATAAAATAGAGTCCTATTATGCTCCGGAAGCATATGGAAATTGGCGAAATAACTTTATAACTATTTCTGATGATGTTGATGAGCCATGGGAAACTATCCTTCAGAGCACTACAGACGATATCGGTAATTTGGTCAGTTCGAGTAAGCCATTTGTCAATGTCATTAAAATTCATTCAGATGCTTATACGCAGGAGTCCTCGGCAGGAGGACAGCGATATCCTGACGTGAATAAGGCCATCTTTGATGCCATGGAAGTTGGAGCGCTGGTGGTAAATTATTTTGGTCATGGTGGTGAAGATGGCTTGGCAAGAGAACGAATATGGGATAAGAATAATGTGCAGGAGTTGAACAATAGCTGTAAGTTGCCTTGTTTTGTTACCGTTACTTGTGAATATACCAAATTCGATAATCCGAATCGGCCTACCGCAGGTGAATTCCTGTATTGGAACAGGGACGGAGGAGCCATAAGCCTGATAACGACCACAAGGCAGATTTTTGTCAGTGTAGGAGTAGCTGTGAACGTTATTCTTGAAAATTATTTATTTGCACTGGGCTCGAATGAATATCCGAGTATGGCCGAGGCCCTGAGGCTGACTAAAAATGATCCCGCTATTTCGGGAATAGAACAGAGACGTCTTATCTTCTATATTGGTGATCCGGCAATGAAACCCGCCTTTGCAAAACCCGAAGTCAGGCTTACGCGAATTAATGGTGTTCCGGTTACCGAAGAAACCCCGGTTTTAAATGCCTTGGGTTATGCTACCATTGAAGGAGAGGTGGTGGATGAGAATGGAAATCTGCTGAGCGATTATAATGGTGTTCTAACCGGGACTGTTTACGATAAGCAGATTGATCGATCTACCCTGGCTAATGATGGAACCACCAGTCAGAATGGACAATTGATCGTATTGGATTTTGTTACACAAGGAGAGGCTATTTTCCGTGGACAGGCCACGATTAACAATGGTCAATTCAGCCTGGATTTTATAGTCCCAAGAGATATAACGATACCTGTTGGCAATGGAAAAGTGAGCTTGTATGCTAAATCAGATTCACCCCTGGAAGATCATTCGGGATCAGACAGTACGGTTCGTATTGGAGGTTTAAATGAAAATGCGGCCGAAGACAATCAGGGCCCTTTGATCTCTCTGTTTATGAATGATGAAAGCTTTGTTTCAGGTGGGATTACAAATCAGCAACCGACCTTATTGGCGAAGCTTTCTGACGAAAATGGCATCAATACCGCCAGTGGAATCGGTCACGATATCCTGGCCATACTTGATGGTGATGAGACCAATCCGTTCAAACTAAATGATTATTACGTGGCTGAGGTTGATGATTATTCACAAGGTGAATTGAGTTATCAATTACGGGATCTTGAACCTGGCCTCCATACCCTAACGCTCAGAGCCTGGGATGTTTATAATAACTCCAGCCTGGCGGAAATACAGTTTGTTGTGTTTGACGATAATGAAGTTTTGGTGGTTGAGAATGTACTTAACTATCCAAATCCGTTTGTCAATTACACTGAATTTTGGTTTAATCACAATAGTTCAGACCTTTTAGACGTTTCTATACAAATCTTTACTGTTTCTGGTAAACTGGTTAAAACCATCAACGGACAAACTTCAGGAGGCGGAAAAAATGGAAATTCTGTGTCCCGGGATCTGGTTTGGGATGGTCGGGACGATTTTGGTGATCGAATTGGAAAAGGGGTTTATGTCTATAAATTAAAGGTACATTCTCCCCAATTAAACAAGACCGTTGAAAAGTTCCAAAAACTTGTGATACTGTAATATTAAAGTATATTTGCTTATCAAAATTGATGTGAAAAATCATCTCTTTTAACTATCTCTGAATATGAAACAATACATCTTAGCCCTGATTACCATTGGTTCGTTGCTTCAGTTGCAAGCTCAGACCACAACGGAAGTTATCCCATATTCAAATGACTCCCGTGTTATAACAACAGCGGTCCCATTCCTCTTAATCGCGTCAGATGCGCGTGCAGCAGGTATGGGTGATCTTGGAGTTGCAACTTCACCCGATGCGTACTCTCAGCAGTGGAATCCAGCCAAATATGGTTTTTCTGAGGCGAAATCGGGAATAGCCATTAGCTACACGCCTTACTTGAGTAAATTGGTGAATGATATTTTCTTAGGAAATCTTACATACTACAACAGGATAAATGAAAGAAGTGCTTTTGCTGCCAGTTTTAAGTATTTCTCTCTAGGTGAGATCGAGATTGTCCAGGATGAATTCTCTGAAGCGTTGATCGAACAACCAAACGAATTGACCATTGATGCGTCCTATACCCTGCGATTGGCAGATCAGTTTTCTATGGGAGTTGCATTGCGATATTTAAGGTCCGATTTAAGAATACAGGCTGTAGATGCCAACGCAAGTGCTGCCAGTACCTTCGGAGTGGATATCGCAGGATTCTATCAAAGTGAGGAAGAGGCCTATGATGCCTTCAATGGACGCTGGAGAGGTGGATTCGCAATTCAAAATCTCGGTCCAAAAATCAAATATGATGATGCCGGCCGTGAAAACTTTATTCCTACCAACTTGAGATTAGGAGGTGGATTTGAGTTTATTTTTGATGAATATAACAGCCTTTCGGTTAATGCAGAAGTAACTAAATTGTTAGTACCAACTCCACCTGTTCTGGGTCGTGAGATAGAATTTGAGGATGTAAATAACAATGGTACTTACGAAGAAGATGAAGATAATTTCATCGGTGAGACCGATAATGTAATCATCGAAGGAAAAAGTAATGATGTGAATTTCCTAAAGGGTATGTTCCAGTCATTTGGTGATGCTCCGGGTGGATTTAGTGAAGAGATAAAGGAGTTTACCTGGGCCTTGGGTACTGAATATAAATACCAGGATTCATTTGCCCTTAGAGCAGGTTATTTCAATGAATCGGAAGAGAAAGGCGCGAGAAAGTTCTTCGCCCTTGGTGCAGGATTCAAATACACCACTATCAATATTGATGTGTCCTATTTGTTCTCGGCATCGAAGATTCAAAGCCCATTGGAAAATACACTGCGATTCTCACTGACCTTTAATTTCGGTGATGGTGAATATGATGAATATTAGAATTTAATCGAATTTATATATCTTTAAAACTATTGTGTTACCGCAATAGTTTTTTTGTCTCCAGACATGAGGAAAATAGAACGGCTTTCCGAATTCACAGTTTATAATTCAATTGATGAACTTCCATCGAACATCAATGCATTGATGAAAAAAGCCATCGAAGCGCGAAAAAATTCATACGCACCTTACTCAAGGTTTAGTGTTGGAGCTGCGGTTTTGATGGAGAATGGTGAAGTAGTCACAGGAAGCAACCAGGAGAATGCTTCTTACCCCTCTGGTTTATGTGCTGAACGTACTGCCATTTATTCTGCAGGATCTCAGTTTCCAGGAATAGCTCTAAAAACAATAGCCATTGTGGCCGGCTCAAAGAATAAAAAAACCAAAAAGCCAATACCGCCTTGTGGAGCGTGCCGACAGGCAATTTCAGAGTATGAATTAAAACAGGATTCCCCGATTTCAATCTTTTTTATGGGAGAGGTTGGTGAGGTTGTTCAATCAGATTCCCTGGCCAATCTTTTACCCCTTCTTTTTGATCCGTCCGAACTCTGATTTTTTATTGGATTTTTTTTACATTTTTCAGTTTTTTCAATACCAACTAAAGTGTTACTTTTGTTTTCATTCTACAATTGACTGGAACTATGCGTAAAGTAACGAAGAATACATATCTGAAATGGTACGAGGATATGTTGTTTTGGAGAAAGTTCGAAGATAAATTAGCCTCTGTATATATTCAACAAAAGGTGAGAGGGTTCCTCCATCTGTATAATGGTCAGGAAGCGGTTCTTGCTGGCTGTCTGCATGCTATGGACCTTTCCAAAGATAAAATGATCACGGCATACAGGAATCATGTACAACCCATTGGAATGGGAGAGGACCCAAAACGGGTCATGGCCGAATTGTTTGGTAAAAGTACCGGGACATCAAAAGGCCTTGGCGGATCCATGCATATTTTTTCGAAGGAATTCAGGTTCTATGGTGGCCATGGTATTGTTGGAGGACAGATTCCTCTGGGCGCGGGAATTGCCTTTGGTGATAAATACCACGACAATGATGCCGTAACGCTTTGCTTTTTTGGTGATGGAGCTGCCAGACAGGGCTCATTACATGAGACCTTCAACCTGGCTATGCTGTGGCAATTGCCGGTGGTCTTTGTTTGTGAGAACAATGGTTATGCCATGGGAACCTCAGTTGAACGTACAGCCAGCCATACTGATATTTGGAAACTCGGTAGGGGCTATGAGATGCCCTGTGGACCGGTTGATGGTATGAATCCGATTAAAGTTGCGGAAGCGGTTGATGAAGCCATTAAACGAGCGAGAAATGGAGGAGGGCCAACGTTCCTTGAGATGAAAACCTATCGTTATCGTGGCCATTCCATGAGTGATGCTCAGCACTACAGAACGAAAGAAGAGGTAGAAGAATACAAAAAAATCGATCCGATTACTCAAATGAAAGATATCATTCTTGAAAAGAAATACGCATCTGAGGATGAAATTAAAGATATGGACAAGCGCGTGAAAGATAAGGTGATCGAATGTGAGAAATTCGCTGAAGAATCACCTTTCCCTGATATCAACGTGATGTATGATGCCGTATATGAGCAAGAAGATTATCCATTTCTTAAACATAAATTATAAGACATGGCAGAGGTCATAAATATGCCCAGGCTAAGTGATACCATGGAAGAAGGTACAGTGGCTTCATGGTTAAAAAAAGTTGGAGATAAGGTGGAAGAAGGCGATATACTTGCCGAGATAGAAACCGACAAGGCCACTATGGAGTTCGAATCCTTTTACGAAGGTACCCTGCTTCATATTGGTGTTCAGGAGGGAGAAACCACAAAGGTCGATGCATTATTGGCCATCATTGGGGATGAGGGTGAAGATATATCAAAACTGATCGATGGAGCCACAGCTGCTCCTCAGAATGGTGATGAAAAAGCGGAAGATACTGCTGAAGTGAAAGAGGAACCTTCAGCCGAGGCTGAAGCTGAGGTCCCTGAAGGCGTAATAGTGGTAACCATGCCTCGTTTAAGCGATACCATGGAAGAAGGAACGGTTGCCAGCTGGTTGAAAAAAGTGGGTGATCATGTTGAGGAAGGTGATATCCTTGCTGAGATTGAGACCGATAAGGCTACTATGGAATTCGAGTCGTTCCAATCAGGAACGCTTCTGCATGTCGGTCTTGCCGAAGGAGAGTCAGCAAAGGTAGATTCCCTTCTCGCCATCATAGGCCCTGAAGGAACCGATGTGTCTGGCCTGGCCAAATCGTTTAAACCCGTCAGTTCAGATAAACCGGAAGAGATAAAACAAGAAGTTGCTAAACCTAAAGAAGAGGTAAAAGCTGCAGCGAGCGGACAATCTGCAGTTTCTGCTCCGGCTGCTGTTGCCGTTGCACAGACCAATGGAAGGTTATTTGCTTCTCCTTTGGCACGTAAGATGGCCGAGGAAAGAGGAATAAATTTAACGCAGGTTCAGGGTTCTGGTGAAAATGGCCGCATTATCAAACGGGATATTGAAAACTTCACTCCGCCAGCCGCTGGTGCTGGAGCCACTGTGGCGAAGTTTGTTCCAACCGGACAGGAAGATTGGGATGATGTTCAGCATTCACAAATGCGTAAGACAATTGCCCGTCGATTGGCTGAATCAAAATTCACAGCACCGCACTATTACCTTGGAGTGGAATTCAATATGGATAATGCCATAGCCTTCAGGGAGCAGTTCAATACACTGCCGGATACCAAGATTTCGTTTAACGATATAATTGTTAAGGCTTGCGCCCTTGCACTGAGACAGCATCCACAGGTGAATTCAAGATGGCATGATGACCGAATGCAACTCAATAATCATGTTCATATGGGTGTGGCAGTTGCTGTTGACGACGGATTGGTTGTGCCGGTTCTGAAATTTGCCAATGAATTGAGCCTGCCTCAAATCAATGTAGCAGTTAAAGATTATGCAGTCAGGGCACGCGACAAAAAATTGTCCTTAGATGAAATGGAGGGCAGTACATTTACTATTTCTAACCTGGGAATGTTTGGTATTGAAACCTTTACATCAATCATTAACCAGCCTAATTCAGCCATACTCTCTGTTGGAACCATTGTTCAGAAACCGATTGTGAAGAACGGACAGGTTGTGGTTGGCCATACTATGAAACTGACTATGGCATGTGATCATAGAACAGTTGATGGCGTGACTGGCGCAAAATTCCTTGAAACCTTAAAAGGTTATATAGAGAATCCGGTGACTATGTTGGTATGATCCGATAAAATTTAAATAATAGAAAGCCCATTTTATATCGAAATGGGCTTTTTTTAACTTCTATTTTGCCGTACTGGGATCGATAACAGTGACCACATTTTCAATAGAATTTGCAGGAAATCCGCCCTGTTTGGCATGCTCCTCAATGTATTTCTGATCCTGAGCCAGATAGACACAATATACTTTGTCTGAGGATACATAAGAATGAAGCCATTGAATATGATCTGACCCCATCTTTTCGAGGACATCGCATGAAGTCTTTGAAATAGATTGAAGCTCTTCAGCCGTTAGTTTGCCGGCGTTCGGAATTTCCCGTTCAATGACAAACATCAACTGGTTCTCTTGAATTTCAGCATTTAGCTGTTCGGCATATGCCGAATTTTTCTCTTGACAATTAAACAATAACAGAGCTGCACATAAGGAGATTGTGAAATAGAATAGTCTCATAATGATTGTTTTAAGTTGAACTTGATTTTGATTATGTGTAAAACTATTTCAACCCTTTGATCACGAATTGAACAATTGATTCAAATCATGGTACAATTGAATCATTTTCAGAAATAAGAATGATAGATGACTAATTTGCGTGCTGCTGAAGATACTTAGAAGGCAGAATACCATATTTATCCTGGAAACACCTGGTAAAATATGCCGGACTATTGAATCCTGATTCATAAGCCACTTCAGAGATATTCCCCTTCTGGTCATAAAGTGATTTCAGGGCTTTATGCAATCTGAAATCCCTTATGAATGCATTCGGAGATTTACCGGTAAGATTCATCAGTTTGCGATATACTTGTGAACGGCTGTACCCCAGATTTTCACACAGATCTTCATTAGAAAGTGTGGGATCATTCCAACGGGTGTTGATGAAGTCCATAAGCTTTATCAAGAATTTTTCTTCCCTGGATTTAAGTGTTCTAACGCCTTCCGAATTTAGGAACGCATTTTGATTTTCCTGATCATATACGGTTTTGATCTCCGAAGAAAGCACAACCTGCTCTTTAACCACTTCGCACATAAAGGTAGACAGGTTAATAGCATCCTGGAAGATTAGCTCTTTGTCGGTTACCGGTGACCCAATACATATTCCGATTTTAAGCCGCCTTAGATATGAATCGAATTTAGGAGTGATGTATTTGAAGTTATTCTGGATTTTCAATGCACATAAAACCGCGTTGGTAACCGATTTGAAACTGAGCAGGTAACTATTGTTATTCAATAATATGACCCTACCCTTAAATTTTTGAATCGACTTTTTGACACTGGAATGAAATTTCTGATTAAATAAAGTAAACTGATTGGCTTCAACCCGATTTAAAAAATTACTGGATTCAATAACCATAATCGCACGGTAAGCCGTGTCGAAAAGCTGACTCAACTCTTCATCAGCTCCGGCAACAGGATCATGAATACGTCCTAGAAAGAGTTCTACAACCTGGTCATCGACCTCGATTATTTCATGTGGGATCAAACCATGTGCTTTGTTATGCAAATCATGTACAGCTTGCTTGTCAGGTGCCTCAATCAGGCAAAATGCATTTCCCCTTTTTTCATCTGCCCAGTAAGTCATGGCTTTGCAGCTGTATGTTTCCTGAAGCTCTACATCTTTATGATGGGCTTCAGCTGCATCTTGAAGTGAAATGCCCGGTAAATCATGTCGATCCATGTAAATTGGCATGCCAAACGATTTTCCTTCAATTTAATAATTTTTAGTCGAAAATTCCAGTATTTTATTCTAAAATCAGACCTTATATCCAAAGACTTTTATCCTGACCAAACACTCTCAATCGACTGAAATGGAATTAGTATCTTTAGCTAAATTTCAAATATGAAAAGGTTAATCGTATTAGTTGCTTTAAGCTTTTTAGGCTGTAAAACTCAGGATGTCAAACCAACTGAAAGCTATTCGGAACAAGCTGACAGCTATGTGAGTTTCCTGGCTTCTGATAAACTCGAGGGTCGGGATTCAGGTAGCGAAGGAATTCATCAGGCAGCTTCATACATCGAAGATCATTTTAGAGAATTAAAGGTTAAACCGTTTTTTGAAACCTACAGGGACTCGTTCAAAATACGTGAAATTGACGCTTACAATGTGGTTGGGTGGCTGGAAGGAAATCATCCAGAACTTAAAAAAGAAGTAATCTTGATTGGTGCCCATTACGACCATATAGGATTGCGAACTAAGCCCATTGCAGGTGACAGTATTGGAAATGGCGCGAATGATAATGCCACCGGGACCGCCGGTGTTATGCTACTGGCTGACTATTTTGCCATAACTAAAACCAACAAAAGAAGCCTTGTATTTGCCTTGTTTTCAGGTGAAGAAATGGGCTTAAGAGGATCCAAACATTTGTCATCCAGGCTTAAAGCTCAGAACATGGACTTGTATACCATGATCAATTTTGAAATGATAGGTGTGCCTTTGAATGATCGCGATTATGCGGCCTTTGTTTCGGGCTATGACCTGTCTAACCTGGCAGATAAAATGAATGAGTATGCAGGGAAAAAACTTATCGGTCGTTCAGATGTAGCAGTTCAATATGAACTATTTAAACGTTCGGATAATTATCCCTTCTATCTTGAATTCAAAGTTCCTTGCCAGACTATATCCAGTTGTGACCTTTCTAACTACGATTTTTACCACCACGTCGATGATGAATCAAATAAGCAGGACTATAACCATTTGTCGGAGTTGATCAAAAGCATTGCACCGGTTATAGAAACCATGTCCCAAACCGATTCCAAAGAAATTCAGTTGAAAAATGAATAGAAAGCATATTATTATTACAGGAACAAGTCGAGGTATCGGTTTTGAAATGGTTCATTTGCTCGCATCGGCCGGGCACGATATATTGGCCTTGTCAAGAAATGCCCGACCGGTTAAAAATCTGGAGTTCGATCATATATATTCCATGGCCTTTGATCTTCACGCTTCCGAAGATTACCGAAAAGTTGAAGAATACGTTGAAAAGGAATGGAATAATTCTGTAGATATCCTGATAAATAATGCCGGGCTGCTTATCAACAAACCTTTTGAACAAACCACTAAAGAAGATTTTATTGATGTTTATCAAACCAATGTGTTCGGTGTTGCGGAACTCACACGGACTGTTATTCCATATATGTCTTCAGAGAGTCATGTTGTTACAGTAAGTTCAATGGGTGGTGTTCAGGGAAGTATGAAATTTCCCGGACTGGCTGCATATTCGTCCTCCAAGGGCGCAGTGATTACTCTAACCGAATTATTGGCCGAAGAATACAAGGAAACCGGCCCAAGCTTTAATGTTCTTGCTCTGGGTGCCGTTCAAACAGAAATGCTGGCTGAGGCATTTCCCGGTTATAAAGCACCTCTTAGCGCTTTGGAGATGGCAAAATATATTTCAGATTTCGCACTGAACGGACACAATTTCTACAATGGAAAACTCCTCCAGGTTTCGAGCTCTACCCCCTAGTCGCTGATCGGTTGGATTTAACGACCATTGCAATGCTGCTTTTATTATATTTAATTGCTGAATCAATAGCTTGCTATGAAGCTTAAGTACTGTATTTATCTTCTGTTTACGTTTTTAATATCGGCAGTGTTTTCAATGATATATGCTCAGAGTTTTGAACGTGTTGAAAATGTCACCGGCCTTGAAGGCCTTTCAGGAAACGGTGGTGTTGCTGTTGCCGATTATGACGGCGATTTCGACCTCGATATTTTTGTTGTGGCTATAGCAAAAGATGATCCTGAATCCCCTGAAAGCCTGAGTCGCCTTTTTCGCAATAATGATGATGGTACCTTTACCGATGTGACTTCAGATGCCGGATTAACCGACCTGTATTCTAATGAGGAGGCAGAGGATTTCTTCGGACTGGAGGGTTTCAAACATGGTGCATTCTGGGGCGACTATAATAATGATGGCTTTCCCGATCTTCTTCTGACAAATTCGTACAGCATTCAATTATTCAGAAACCTGGGAAATGGCACATTTCTCGATTTCACCGAGACTACCGGAATTACAGGGGACAACACTTGCCGAAATACCGGGGCAGCCTGGTTCGATTATGATAAAGATGGCTATCTCGATATTTACATTTCCGATTGGGATGAGTGCGGTGGAAATACGCTTTACAGGAACAATGGTAATGGCACATTTTCTGATTTGACCTCAGAAACCTCAGCAGGAGGGGATGACGGACTGGCGAGTTACACACCCTTCCCATTTGATTTTAATGAAGATGGCTGGCTCGATATTTATGTAACTAATGATTTTGATGAACCCAATGATCTCTTCATAAGTCAGAACGGGAGTAACTTTGTTCAACAGGCCCAGCAATTCGGACTGGATAGTATGGCAGATGATATGGGTGTGGCTATCGGTGATTATAACAACGACGGCCATTTCGATTTCTTTATTACAGCCATCGACAAAAATATACTGTATACCAATCAAGGAAATAACACTTTTATAGATGAAGCAGTCGAAAAGAATGTTGACAATACCGGATGGGCATGGGGTACAAGATTTGCCGATTTCGATCTCGACGGTGATGAAGATCTGTTTGTTGTTAATGGATATGAATTCGAACTGAGAAGTACAGAGTACAATGTCTATTTCAGGAATCTGAACCAGGAGGGGCAAGATAGTTTTGAAGAGGCTACTGAAGATGTTCAGCTCAGCGATCTTACAATGAGTGTCGAAGCAGTTGATTTCGATTACGACAACGATGGGGATTTAGATCTCTTTGTCACAAATACTGATCAGGCGGCGTTTCTATATGAAAACAAGCTGCTGAATTTTAATGAATCGGCCTTCTTATCATGGTTTAAATTAAAGCTTGAGGGAACGGTCTCTAATAGAGACGCCATTGGAACAGCGGTAACTTTGATTACTGAGAGCCGGACCTTAAAACGCTATTATTCAGGTGTTGGTTTTCTCAGTCAGAATTTGCAGCCGGTTCACTTCGGATTAAATTCAGATGAACAGGTTAACGAAATTCAAATATCATGGCCATCTGGAATCCAGGAGGCCTATTACGATCTTGACATAAATTCTGTTTATAAAGTGATTGAAGGACAGGGTATTCAATTGTTGGATGTTGGGCCAAGCATCAAAGTTTATGGTTGCACCGATCCTCAATCCTGTTCATATAATCCGGATGCCACTGTTGACGATGGAAGTTGTACCTATTTGCCTTCTGCTTCCATTTCAGGGTCGACTTTATCCGGCTTTCTTTCAACGGAATCCTATTCCTATCCCATTGGTGACGGATCAATTGCCACCTGGACAGTTGAAGGTGGCGAGCTATTAGATGGCCAGGGATCAGGAACGATTTTAGTCAAGTGGGGGTTAGAAGAATTTGGCCGTCTTACGGTAAGAGAGAACAACACAGAATGTTTTGCCCTTGATGTAGATCTGGAAGTTAATCTCAGCGTGAATGAAGTAGAAAGCGATAAGTCTATTGCACGGATCTGGAATGAAGCCCTGCTTGAAGCCATCAGGGGAGATCTTGCCAGGCCAACAGTTCATGCGAGGAATTTGTTCCATGCAAGCGTCGCTATGTATGATGCCTGGGCCATTTATGATGAACAGGCCAGGCCTTACCTGATAGGCAATACGGTGAACGGATTCAATAGTGAGTTATTGGATTTTGATTCTATTGAAGAGGTTGAAGCCTCACGCAAGAAGGCTATCAGTTATGCTATGTACAGGTTGCTGTCACATCGTTTTCAGAATTCGCCGGAAGCAGATCAGATAAAGGCAAGGCTCGACCTTATAATGGCACAGCTCGATTATGAAACTGAATTCACGACTTCCACTCTTTACCAGTTTGGAAATCCGGCAGCCCTCGGAAATTATATAGCCGAAACCATAATTAATTATGGATTACAGGACGGTTCAAGAGAGCAATTTGACTATGACAATGCGTATTACGAACCAGTCAATCCTGCATTGGTCCCTACACAATCAGGTAATCCAAATATTGTTGACCCTAATCGCTGGCAGCCATTAAGTCTTGATTCTTTCATAGACCAAAGTGGTAATCCTATTGACGGTTCGGTAATTGATTTTTTAAGCCCGGAATGGGGTGATGTACATCCCTTTGCTATGGACGATTCTGATCAGGCTCAGTTTAATCGTGATGGTAATACCTTTTCCGTTTATAATAATCCTGCCGATCCGCCATATCTGGAAACTACAGGATTGGAACCCTCGAGTGAAGCCTATAAATGGGGTTTTTCAATGGTCTCCGTTTGGGGTGCTCATCTTAGTCCTGATGACGGTGTTATGTGGGATATTTCCCCAGCTTCAATTGGCAGTGCAGACATCGCCGATTTTCCATCCGACTATTCCGGTTATCCAGGCTTTTATAACTTCATTGGAGGTGGTGATATAGGTTCCGGCCATGCTGCTAATCCGGTGACAGGATTGTCTTATGAACCACAAATAGTTCCGAGGGGAGATTATGCCAGGGTTTTGGCGGAATTCTGGGCAGACGGACCGGATTCAGAAACACCACCCGGGCACTGGTTTACGATTTTAAATTATGTGAACGATAACCCTGTTTTTGAAAAGCGTTTCACAGGTGAAGGGGAATTATTAGATCCACTCGAATGGGATGTAAAGGCTTATTTTATTATGGGTGGAGCCATGCATGACTCAGCTATATCTGCCTGGAGCATCAAAGGTTGGTATGATTATATCAGGCCGATCTCTGCAATCCGTTATATGGCTGATATGGGTCAGAGTACAGATGAATCCTTGCCAAACTACCACCCTGAAGGAATTCCTCTTATAGAAGGTTATATTGAATTGGTTGAAGAGGGTGATCCCTTAGCCGGATTTTTTAACCAACACCAGGGAAAGATCAAACTCTTCACATGGCGAGGACATGAATATATCCAGGATACCACAAGCGATGAAGCGGGTGTTGGCTGGATTCTCGCTGAAAATTTCTGGCCTTATCAAAGACCAACATTCGTAACTCCTCCATTTGCAGGTTTTGTTTCAGGACATTCAACTTATTCAAGAGCAGCTGCTGAGGTTATGACGCTTATAACAGGCGATGCGTTTTTTCCAGGAGGCATGGGCGAATTTATGGCCAGGCAAAATGAATTTCTTGTATTTGAAGACGGGCCGTCTGTTGATATTATGCTGCAATGGGCAACATATAGGGATGCTTCCGATCAATGCAGTCTGTCACGTATCTGGGGAGGTATTCATCCTCCTGCGGATGATATTCCAGGACGAAAAATAGGAGAGCGCATCGGACAACAATCTTTTGAATTTGCAGTGCCTTATTTCTCTTCAGATCTGTTACCAATTCCTGATGTGCCCTCAAAGGTGTTTCCAAACCCCGTTGTGTCAAATGAGATTTTTATAACCAATTCAAGGCCTAATGAAGATTTCAAACTATTTGATATACGCGGAAGAAATATTCCCTTTAGCGAGGTAATTTACGATGAACAGTCTGCCTATTCAAAATTGATTATTCCTCAAGGCACTGCAACCGGACTTTATATATTGAATTGGGATGGCAGATCTGAAATCCTGGTGATCAGAAAGGATTAAACATTTCGATTGTTCTTCCATCTGTGGTTAAATATTGCTTCATTAAATTGGCGGTCATGCATGAATGAACGGGCAGAACATAGAGAAGATCACCTATTTTGGTCTGATTAATCATCTCTTCAGATGCTTTTATGATACCATGCTCCTGGGATAAGTTTCTGACATAACAATCTGGAATGACCGTTCCGAATCCATCAGGACTAAATCGGATGATTTTTCCAAAAACAGATCCGTGATCTGACTCCATTCGATCCTTGGAAAAATGAATCCCTCCTCCATATATAACAATCTCAAAATTCCATGGATGAATAGAAACAACAGGACAAGCCATAGCCACAGCAATCTGGCTCGAATCACAGGCCCCGATCTGAACCTGCATCAGATCGTAAAAGACAAAATTCCCGGGTCTTATCTCAGCTACCCCTTCAAAGTCTTTACAAACACTTGAACTGGGTGTATCGCCATAGGAGGCTATAATCCAGGGGTAATCCAAAAGAAAACTTTGGGTGAGCTTAACGAGTTTACTCTTGGCTTCCTGGTGAACGGCTTCAATTTGTTTCGGATCACGACAGCTATAGGTTTGTCCGGCATGACCGAGAAAACCTTTTAAATTCAGGTTATCCGCCTGGTTAATCCGCTTCGCTAATGCTTCAATGCTATCCCGGTCATGAGGTAAAAGTCCAGCCCTGCTATTACCAAGGTTAATTTTGATGAAGATATTTACCGAATTTTGAAGGTCTTCCTCCAAATAATCAACTGTATCTTCTGATTCAACCAGGAGATTCAAGGTGATACTATTAGCTAATGCATTTATTTCGTTTATCTCACGGATATTTACAGGAAACGCAATAGTAATATCATCCCATTCCTCGGAAAAATATTTTGCCATGCCTACTGAGGAAACCGTTATTTTACTTACTCCTGATTCCTTGAACCAGCGACCAATTTCCAGGGATTGATGAGTTTTGAAATGAGGTCTGAGCTCTGAACCCGAAGTCCGGGCCTTAGATACCATTGATCTGATATTTGCCCTGCATCTGTTCTCATCCAATATCAGGGTGGGAGTACTTATCATAATTGAAAATTATCCGATTGAATATAATGATTATTTCTATTTTTGGGGCATGTCAGAACAATTGCTCTCATACATACCGGAGGCATCATTTTTCAGGGTCCAGGAATTGCTCGATCATGATCATCTGACCGTGAAGATAAGTAAATCAAGGGTTACCAAACATGGCGATTACAGGCCATTGCCAGATGGTAAGCATCAGATAACAATCAATTCTAATTTGAATCGGTACCGTTTCCTGATTACCCTTGTTCACGAAATCGCTCATTATGAAGCCTATATGAAATTTGGAAGGCGTATTAAGCCTCATGGAAGAGAGTGGAAGCTTACCTTTCAAAGACTGATGCTTCCTTTTCTAAATCCGGAAGTGTTTCCAAATGAATTATTACCCATTCTGGCCAGGCATTTTAAGAATCCGAGGGCAAGTAGTGATACAGATCATAAATTAGCCCTTGAGTTAAAACGATTTGATCCGCCCAACGGATTGCATTATGTTCACGAAGTTCAGGTTGGGGATATATTCAGGCTGTATAATGGACGGGAATTCAGAAGAGGAGATAAACGAGTTAAACGAATTGAATGCATTGAGATTAAAACTGGAAAGTTGTATCTTTTCAATCCAAATGCGGAGGTTCAACTTATAGAAAACTAAATGAATCAGAATTATTTTGCAATTATTATGGCCGGAGGTGTGGGATCGCGTTTCTGGCCGGTTAGTAAGCGATCATTCCCAAAACAATTTCATGACATGTTGGGAACAGGGGAGAGTCTGTTACAAACTACATTTTCCCGCTTAAATGGATTTATTCCGGAGGAACAAATTTACATTCTTACGAATGCTGAATATGATCAATTGGTTAAAGACCAGTTGCCATCAATAGGCGCCAATCAGATTGTGCTTGAACCTGCGATGCGGAATACGGCACCATGTATTCTTATGGCTGCCATGAAAATCAACAAAATCAATCCGAATGCATTAATGATCGTTGCACCCAGTGATCACTGGATCGAAGATCAGCAGTCGTTTCGGGCTAATGTTGAAGAGGCTTTTCATTTTGCTTCAAACCAGGAGGCATTGCTTACCCTTGGGATCCGGCCGTCATTTCCAAACACGGGATATGGCTATATAGAATATGATAAAGAGCAAGACAGCAGAATTAAAACCGTGAGCCGATTCATGGAGAAACCCGATTACAAAACTGCCCAGCGATTTTTAGAACAGGGTAATTACCTGTGGAATGCCGGGATTTTTGTTTGGAGTGCTAAGTCGGTAATTAAGGCATTTGAATCGTATCAGCCGGATCTCTTTAATTTATTTGACCAGGGCGATTCAGTTTATAATACCGACTTCGAAGATGATTTCCTGAGAGAAAACTATGAGAAAGCCGATAATATTTCGGTTGATTATGCTATCATGGAACATAGTGACAAGGTATTTGTGTTACCTGCGGAATTTGATTGGAATGACCTGGGCACATGGGGCAGTCTTTATGATAAACTCGATAAAAAGGAATCGGGCAACGCCGTTGTAAATGCCAGGACATTAACTCAAAATGCAAGTGGGAATATGATCAGGACTTCCTCTGAAAAGATAGTGGTTGTTGAAGATCTGAATAATTTTATTATTGTTGATGAAGATGAGGTTCTTTTGATTGTCCCGAAAGAGAAGGAACAGGATATTAAACAGATATTGCAAAAAGTAAAGGATCGTTTCGGCGATACATATGGGTAGAAATGGAAGAAAGCAAATTTAATTTTTCTGAAGAAGATCAGAATCATGAGAAAAAGGTTGAGCAGTCTAAGCAGGCCGTAAAGGAAGATGCAAAGGGCCTGATGGCGAGTAGCAGGAATTTCTTAATGGAAATTTTCAGTTTCCGGAAAGATACCGATCGGGATGCCACAATTGAAGCGATAAAGGCAGATATACCGTTTAAAGGTGCTACGGCATGGATACTCATTTGTTCCATTTTTGTAGCTTCGGTTGGGTTAAATGCTAACTCAACAGCCGTAGTCATTGGTGCGATGTTAATTTCACCATTGATGGGTCCTATACTGGGTATAGGAATGTCCATTGCTATAAATGATATTGATACTCTTCGGAAATCACTAATAAATTTCGCGGTGATGGTCGTGCTAAGTGTATTGACCGCTTATCTGTTCTTTGAACTTTTTCCTTTGAACGAAGATTCCTCCGAGTTACTTGGAAGAACCAGGCCGGATATAAGAGATGTATTAATCGCGTTCTTTGGTGGGCTCGCACTTATCATCGCCAGGACCAAGAAGGGTACTATAGCTTCAGTTATTTTTGGTGTTGCAATTGCAACTGCGCTGATGCCTCCACTTTGTACAGTGGGCTATGGCTTGGCAAAGGGAGCGGAACCCGGATTGACCGAGGGATCCACAGGTTTTACCTATGCCCTTGGTGCAATGTACCTGTTTACGATCAATACTATTTTCATCGCCTTGGCGACATTCCTGGTGTTAAAATTCCTCAGGTTTTCAATGCTGAAATATGCCAATTCGAGAAAGCGGAAATTCATAGCTCGGATGGCAACCTTAACCGCTATTGTTATTATGATTCCTGCGATCTGGACCTTTTTGAACGTATATAAGGAAAGCAAGCAAAAAAATGAGATCACTAAATTTATAAATAATGAGATCAGGGGAAATCAGTCCCTCGAATTGCTGAGGTATGAAGTAGATTATAAGAATAAAGAGATTCTTTTAAGTTTCCTCAATGAAATTACTGAACCCACGAAAAATGACCTGATTAATGAAATTAAAAACAACCCTTTATATACTAATATCAGGGATTATGAACCTATGATTAAAGGTAGTGGGATGAATAGTTATGAGCTGATCTCAACGGCTTATCAGGATACGCGTAACGAATTGATGCAGAGTCGAAATGTTATTGATGGACTTCAGTTACAAATTGAAGGACTTGAACAGGAAATCTCCGATCTGAATTTTCAAATGGAACAGCAGAGAGGTGAAACAGGTATCGCTTTCTCTACGTTATCCAAGGAAGCCAAAATTCGCTTCCCTGAGTTGGAGTATTTCGCATATTCCGAAGTGTTGGCATCATCAAATTTCATCAAAATCGATACCTTGAAAGTTGCGCAGGTAAAATGGAACCAAAACTTGAATGACAGTTTAGTGTCTGTTCGCGAACGCGATCTCAGTATTTGGATTAAAGGTGAATTAAAAGTAGCGGATACGGTTTACGTCAACAGGATGGAATGATCAATTCCCATTCTCGTCAAGGTACATTTTCCTTACTTTTTTGAAGAGTTCGGATGAATAGACGAAATCGGTGACGGCATCATTGTTGGTCTGGAAAATGGTGTCTTTTGAACCCTCCCATTCCTTATTGCCATTCTTAAGAAAAACGATCTTTTCACCAATCTCCATTACGGAATTCATATCATGCGAATTGATCACGGTCACCATTTGGTATTCGTCGGTAATTTCCTGTATCAGGTTATCGATAACTATGGCTGTATTGGGGTCTAAACCAGAATTGGGTTCATCACAAAACAGGTATTTCGGATTGTTTACTATACCACGTGCAATCGCAACACGTTTTTGCATACCGCCGGAAGCCTCACTTGGCATTTTATAATGAGCATCAGGAAGATTTACACGCTTCAAAACAAAATCGGCACGATCCTCCATCTCGCTATTCGACATTTTTGTAAACATCTGTAAAGGGAACATCACATTTTCAAGAATAGTCATTGAATCAAAAAGGGCACCGCCTTGAAAAACCATCCCGATCTCAGATCTCAGATTTCGGCGTTCATTTCGCGATAACTCACTAAATACTTTCCCATCATACGAAATCGTACCTTCATCATATTGAAACAGTCCCAACAAGCATTTAATGAAAACGGTTTTTCCCGATCCGCTGGCCCCTATGATGAGATTGGTCATTCCTTTGTCAAAAGTCGTACTGATGCCTTTTAAAACATGAACGTCACCAAATGATTTATGAAGGTTTTCAACTACTATCATCAGCCTAACAAAAGATCGGTTAATATATAATTCAGCAGTATGATAACCACCGATGTCCAGACAAAGGCGGTTGTACTGGCCTTGCCTACTTCCAATGCGCCTCCCTTCATATAATAACCATGAAATGATGGAATCGTAGCAAGCACAAACGCGAATACAAAGGTCTTGATGAAGGAATAGGTCATATGAAAACCTTCAAAATCAGTCTGAATTCCAAGAATATAGTCTTCGAGGGTCGTGTAACCACCAAAAACACAGGCAGCCATACCGCCCAGCACACCCAGAAACATACCAATGGCAATGGCAAACGGATAAAACATCAGAGCGACAGTCTTGGGAAAAACCAGGTAATTCAATGAATTGATGCCCATCACTTCAAGAGCATCGATCTGCTCGGTCACTCGCATGGTGCCGATACTGGAGGTGATAAATGAACCCACCTTACCAGCCATGATAATGGAAGTGAAAGTAGGAGCAAATTCCAGTATGACCGACTGACGTGTTGCAAAGCCTACCAGATATTTTGGAATTAACGGATTGCTGATGTTCAAGGCAGTCTGAATGGTTATTACACCACCCACAAAAAAGGAGATAAACGCCACTATTCCCAAAGAACCAATGATAAGATCATTGATGTCTTTAAAAATCAAATTCTTCATGACCGACCACTTGGTTGGTTTGCGAAACATTTCCGCAATCATCAAGAAATACTTCCCAATGTTCTCAATAGAAGTCATACCCAATAATTACCGCTAAAGTATAAAAATCTATTGCTAAAATGGTGTTAATTGAGCTTAAGATCGTTCAAAAACATTATTTTTGAAAGACACCTATTATTTTAGATTATGAGTCGAATTATTTCTTTATTAAGCATTATTATCTTCGGATATTCCTGTGTTGCCGCTAACATTCATACTGACAGATCATCTACCGATCCTATACCGGAATTTAAGACAGAACGACCGAAATTAGTGGTGGGTATTGTTGTAGACCAGATGCGATATGATTACCTGACCAGATTCGAAGAGAAATACAGTAAGGGTGGCTTTATGCGACTCATTGGCAGTGGATTCAATTGTAAAAATGCACACTTCAACTATATTCCTACCTATACAGGGCCGGGCCATGCTTCTGTTTATTCCGGAACAACGCCAAGGTATCATGGAATTATTTCTAATAACTGGTATGATAAAACTGCGAATTCATTCGTGTATTGCGCCGAAGATCAGTCGGTAACATCAGTTGGAACACCAACCGATGCAGGAAAGATGTCACCTCATCGAATGATTTCTTCCACCGTTA
>JABDPU010000135.1 GCA_013042625.1 Flavobacteriaceae bacterium
CAACACCCACCTATGATAATTACTTCAAACGAATATTTCAGGATACCGATGTCACAAACCAGGGGAGTAATTCAATTACACAGAATGAACGATTTTACTTTTTTGATGCCAGTGCCCGATATCTGCACGAATTATCTGAAAAAGACAAGATAAAAGTAAACGGACTGGCTATCTACAATAACCTTGACTATGACGAACAATCGATAATCAACGATGTGAGCGAGGCTTTGAATTCTAATTTAATACAGAGCAACCTTGCTGCCGGCATTGAATATGAGCGGCAATGGAACCCCAGGTTAAGAACGACAGCCCAGGCTTACTTATCAAACTATGATCTTGATGCTACAAATTTTGATGTGATCAACGATCAAAGATTGATCCAGGAGAATGAAGTCTACGATGGCGGATTAAAGCTTCATGCCTATTATGATCTGGACTCAAATCTGAAGTATTTTGGAGGCTACCAGTTTTATGAGGTAGGCATCAGCAATCTGGAAGATGTTAATAATCCACCGTTTAGGCGATTTGTTAAGGAAGTCATTCGTTCTCATGCCTTGTTCAATGAGGTGAAATTCAATTCAAATTCAGGGAATACAGCCTTGAGAATCGGACTCCGAACCAATTATATTGAGAAATTCAGTGAATTTTATGTCGAACCCCGACTGAGTTTTAACCAGCGGTTTCTTGATCATTTCCGATTGGAGATCCTGGGTGAGATCAAATCTCAAACAACCTCTCAGATCATAGACCTCCAAAATGACTTCCTTGGTGTTGAAAAACGTCGATGGATACTGGCTAATGATAGCAATATACCAGTTATTGAAAGCCGGCAAATCTCAACAGCAATAAACTATAACCATAACGGACTTCTTATGAGCCTGGAAGGCTACATTAAAAAAGTGGACGGCATTACTACCCGAAGCCAGGGATTCCAGAACCAGTACCAGTTTGTAGATGCAATAGGTGAGTATGAAGTATATGGATTTGATTTCCTTATCAATAAGCAATGGAAGTCTATCAGTACCTGGCTGGGCTATAGTTTCAGTAAAAATGAATACACCTTTCCAGATCTGAATTTCGGAAAGCAATTCCCGAATAATGTTGACACCAGGCATAATCTAACATTTGCGGGCACCTATACGCTGGATCAGCTTAAAATTGCATTGGGTTTAAACTGGAGAAGTGGCAAGCCCTATACCCTACCCGATCCTGAAAATCCGTTTACCAATGACTTCATCAATTATCTGGAACCCAATAATGCAAATCTTCCCGATTACATCAGACTGGATGTTTCTGCTACCTATAACCTGAAATTAAGCCCTGGACTGGACTCTACGGTCGGATTATCCCTTTGGAACGTACTTGATAAGAACAATACGATCAACACTTACTATGTTCTGGATGATGAAAACCAAGTGGTAAGAATAGATAATGAGTCTTTAGGAATAACACCGAACCTAAGTTTCAGGGTCAGGTTTTAAGGATTTTTAGCTCCACTTATCTACATACGTTCAGGAACATCAATACCCAGAAGATTAAAGGCATTCTTTATGGTTGAACCAACCATTTTAGAAAGTTGAACCCTGAAGATTTTCTGATTCAAATTATCTGCTCCTAAAATTGAGACCGACTGATAAAACGAATTAAATGCCCTGACAAGATCATAGGTATAATTGGCGATCAGGGCCGGACTGTAATTTTCTGCAGCCTGACTCAGTGCATTCGGAAATTGTTCCAGTTGTTTGATCAGGTCTTTTTCTTTAGAATCCAACACCTGAATATCAGAATCAAGTGAATAATCGAAATCTGCTTTTCTTAGTATGGCTTGTATCCTGGCATAAGCATATTGAATAAATGGGCCGGTATTGCCTTGGAAATCAACCGATTCTTTTGGATCGAATAAGATGCGTTTCTTGGGATCCACTTTCAGAATAAAGTATTTTAAGGCCCCAAGGCCGATCATACGATAGATCTCATTTTTTTCATCCTCTGAATAGCCCTCCAGCTTACCGAGTTCTTTGGAAATTTCACGCGCCGTAGATATCATTTCTTCAATAAGGTCATCGGCATCAACAACAGTTCCTTCCCGGCTCTTCATCTTTCCGCTTGGCAGGTCTACCATACCATAGCTGAGATGATACAGATTTTTCGCCCATTCGAATCCAAGTTTCTTCAGAATCAGGAATAATACCCGAAAATGGTAATCCTGCTCATTACCAACGGTATACACCATCCCATTGACGTCCGGATAGTCCTTAATCCTCTGAATGGCTGTCCCGATGTCCTGCGTCATATAAACCGCGGTCCCATCCGCACGCAGCACTATCTTTTCATCAAGGCCTTCATCTGTAAGGTCGCACCACACAGAACCGTCCTCTTTTTTAAAGAAAACGCCCTTTTTCAGGCCTTCTGCAACAAACTCCTTACCCAGGAGATAGGTCTTGCTTTCGTAGTAGTAGGTATCGAAATCGACACCGAGATCGG
>JABDPU010000136.1 GCA_013042625.1 Flavobacteriaceae bacterium
TCAGAGTTCCATTTTGTTTAAAGTCTTTTGCGAACCACTGAAAGATCTTAGATAACTCAACCATATCCTGGCTGAGTTTATTCTTATCAGGGTCTGCAAGAAAGATTTTGGTGGCTTGGGTCAATTGTTTATCCAGGCTGGCAGACAGGTAGGCTTCTTTTGAAAGTTTCGGACAGGAATAAGAAGCGCATACTATGGCGAAATGAATCCGGGCATCGCCCATCTTACGCAGTATCTGATGCTCTATTTCATCAAGATTATACCACTTTTCACCCAGTTGCCAGTAGCGTTGTTTCCAGGGCTGGTTAATCTCTTTTATACTTTTTAGGGGGTAATGCCGCAATATAAGATCGATGGTCAGGGCGTTGTAAGCATTGATCCAATATGCCATCTTAGCTGATGGGCCCCATTCAGAGTCGGGAAGATTTGATGCCAATTCCTTAATATATTTCCTGAGCTGGTTCCAGTCACCTTTGAAGCCATTATAATCAACTGAACCGTCTTCAGAAACATGCTCCTTCAGAAGGCTAGCCCAAACCGAATGATTAAATTCTTTTTCAACTTTTTCAACAGTTGCAGGTACGTCCCGGGTAAATGTTGCTTCAATCTCTTCCGGACTCATAAGTTCTATTGGCGTATAACTCGAGATGCTGAGATCGATATATACATCTTCTTCCTCCAGCTGTACCATCTGTTCTTCCATAGTATTTTCATAGGTAGAAACTGGAAGATCCCCTCCGTCCATAACATCAATTCCGCTGGGATAAGTGTATGAACTACGTCCTGTACCGCAACCCGACAAGAAAATGGACAATATGATAACAACTATGATTCTCATGATTTGCCAAAGGGGTAAATTTCCTGGTGAATGAAATCCGTTGGAAAGGATTCATCACCCGGAAATCCAAGTTCGATATCTTTTCCTTCAGAAGGTATATAATCTGTTTTGAATAAATAATCCCAAAGGCTTAAAGTCAGCCCGAAATTTACACCATACCTTACATGGTCGGGCAGTGCCTTGGCATGATGCCAGATATGCATTTTCGGATTGTTCAGCAGGTATTTCAGCGGACCATAATCCCATCCGAGATTGGCATGATTGAGATGGCCAATGGCTAATGCCGAAAAATGGACAATTGCAACCTGTTGAGCATCATAACCACCAATGATAGCGATTGGGATATACAACAGTGATTTATAAATAATCGGTTCCATCCAGTGGTACCTGAGATGCGCGGCAAAGCCCATTTCTTTAACGCTATGATGTACCTGGTGAAATTTCCAAAGAATTGGCACCCTGTGAAGAAGGCGGTGTGTATTCCATTGAACAAAATCTGAAACTATAAAAAAGATAAGCAGTCCAAGTGCCAGGGGTAAATCATCAACATCAAATAATTGCAGGTTTGCCAGTTCCAGTCCGATGAGGCCCAGAACATCATTGAACAACTGAGCAGCAGTATTTGATAGTGCTATGAGAATGATAAGGTTCAGTAGGAAAAAATTAAAGAACATATAAAAGGTGTCCAGCCAAAAATCCTTTCTGAAGATCGCCTGGTCTTTTCTCCACGGGAAGCAGATCTCCAGGGCCCAAACGAGGACCGAAATTCCTATCAGGCCATAGAAGTAGTTATCCCAATAGTTTTTGAACATCAATTCCTGAAGGATATAGTCCCAGTAACCGGAATAAGAATGCTTTATGATGTCCCAATATTTTTCCATAAATACAATTTGTTCAGATCTTTGAATACATATTATAATGATTTAATCAATTCAGAAAATAATTTGATCATCATGGGTTCAGCCTTTCCCGCCATGGCTATTATTTCGTTAATGTCTATCGGCTTCAGCTTATCGGGATCACACTCATCGGTTAAAACAGAAACAGCTGCAACTTTTAAATTCAGGTGGTTCCCTACGATCACTTCAGGAACAGTACTCATTCCAACCGAATCTACTCCAAGGATTTTCAACATACGATATTCAGCTCTGGTTTCCAACTGCGGTCCGACCACACTTGCATAAACACCTTTATGCAGTTTAATATCCAGATCTTTGGCAATAGATTCGAACTTAGAATTTATTTCTTTGTCATATGGCTCAGACATATCAGTAAACCGTTCCCCCAATTTATTAACCCCTTTGAATGCCAACGGTGAATTACCCTGCAAATTGATATGATCATCTATAAGCATCAGTTCTCCTTTTTTAAATTCCAGGTTGATGGCGCCTGAGGCATTGGAGACCAGCAGCACCTTAATCCCAAGTTTTTCCATGATTCTGACCGGATAGGTCACGTCCTGGAGAGAATAGCCTTCATACACATGAAATCGTCCTTGCATCACGATCACTTTTTTACCTTCCAACTCCCCATAAATGAGTTTTCCCTTATGGAATTCAACAGTGGCAGTTGGAAAATAAGGAATATGATTATAGCTGATCTGTTTTTCTATTTTGATATGATCGACCAGTTGGCCTAATCCTGTGCCCAGGATAATACCGATTTCGGCCTGGCCAATATCACGTTCTCTGAGGTATTCTACCGTTTGGTTGATGTATTTAATCATTTAATTCGATTTGGTTCAACAGAGGTTGACAAGCTTTAAGATCTTCAAGGGTATCTATGTCATTCAATGGTTCCAACAAAAATACGGCTTCATCCTTTAAATCTTCAAGAGTGTCCTTCAAAACAGTATCGGTTCCCCAGGATTTATTTTGAAATAGCTGTTCATACATATATCTCATCCCAATTAAATAATATCCGCCATCCAGTGCAGGCCCAAAAACAAAATTTTTGTCATCCAGGGCATCAAAGGCCGCCTTCAGATGCCTGCTTTTAAGATTAAAGCAATCACCTCCAATAAGGATTACTTTTCTAAAACCATCTTTAAAACCTTCTTCGAAGGCTTGTTTCATTCGTTCGCCGAGATCCGATCCCTGTTGTATAAATTTCGAAACTTCTGAAATGTTCCATGTGTCCTTATCATCTGCATATTCAGAATACCCAACACGCGTATTGAAATTCAGGTCTGCTGTAATGCTTTTGGTGTGTTCTAAAAGAAGTGTATATACCTGGAGTGCAGCCCTATCACCAATTGATTTTGCCAACCGGGTCTTTACCTTACCTTCAACCAGGTTTTTGGTAAAAACGATGAGCAAGCTGTCAGTCATATATCTTCAGGCCTTTAGTGAGCCATTTTCCATACCTGGGCTGGTAACCGTGGATAGTATTTACCGGAAAATTTCCCGAATTATATATGGGCTGATTCTGCTGGTACCATTCAAAAATCCCGCCATATAAATTATATACATTGGTATAGCCGGCCTTGATTAATTCTTCTCCTATATCTTCAGAACGGATTCCAATTGAACAATAAACAACAATGCGCTTGTTCTTATCGGGATGATGGCGCAAAATAGTTTTAGGGTCGAAAGTCTTGAATCCAACAAAAATGGCATCTTTTATATGACTCACATCGAATTCTCTCTTTTCCCTGCTGTCCAGCAAAATAACATCATTCCATTCGCTAAGCTCCGTTACAGTGACATAAGGAACGGTCTCATCATTATAGGTCTCCAGCATCTCACCTAATGATTTCTGACCAAATGAATAACTCAGACTTAAGACGATCAGTATGTAAAGCAGGTTAAATTTCATTATTCAATACTTCCCTGGCAGCTGCTGCCAGCACCAGCAGTGCATCCGTAACAATGCTGGGAGATGGTTATTAATCGGTTCTCAAGGATTTCTTCATTATACTCGCTTATATGTTTGACCTTGCTATTTACTTTCATTCCAAGCATTTGATTGAAATCACAATCATACAGCCATCCATCCCAACTTACGGAGATCGTATTGGTACACATCACATTAGCGACGGCCGATGGATTGAAAGCCTCAACCAAATTATACATATAGTCTTCGTAATTGTCGGAAGCTATGAGATAGTCTAAAAATCGACTTATAGGCAGGTTAGTTAAAGCAAAGAGGTTATGAAAATAAATGCCAAAATCTTCAAGCAATGCATGCTTGAAATCATGTTCTAGAGCAGATTGGTCACCTGGAAGAAATGCTCCCGAGGGGTTATATACAAGGTCCAGTCTTAAATCACTTCCGGGCATTCCATAGCCAATGGCATTTAAATCCTTAAGGGCTTCAATGGATTTGTCAAAAACACCATCTCCACGCTGTTTATCGGTTTTACCTCTTGTCCAGTG
>JABDPU010000137.1 GCA_013042625.1 Flavobacteriaceae bacterium
TCTGTGATAAGCCTATTAATAATTCGTTTTCCATTATGATCAAATGGTCCGATGTCATCGTTCCTATATTGTAAATGTGGATCACGTTCAGCATATCAGTGGAAATTTGCAGGGATATCAACTGGAACTTTCAGGTTTTAAGAACATCGTACCCGTTTCACGAAGTTATACCAGACGTATCAAAACACTTTTGTTAAAAACATAAAAAACGGCCCGAAGGCCGTTTCTTTTATCCCTAAAATATCATCAGGTTAATTGAGTACGATATCCACTTCTTCGCCATTGGCAAAGGTAAAGGTGGCCATATTATCGCAATCTCCTTCGCCATAGTCGAAGACACCCGAGAAATTCGTGCGCTCAACATCAATTGAACCGCTTACAAAGTAGAAGCAGATCACTTCACGACGGAGAGGAAGGATAACCTCATAATTATGTGTATTCCCGTTAATAAAGGTTGTAGACCAGTTTCCGGTGATTTCAAAAACGTTGTCGCTAAAAAGACCCGGAGTATCAAATCCTTCAATCCACTCACGGACTTTTGTACCATTTCGTGAGGCTTGAAGTCCGTTTGGCCAAATAATGGTCAATTCAGCCGTCTTGGTGAATTGTGGATTACCATTTTCATTCGATAATTCCTTTAAAAAGGTCTTTCCTCCAACAAGATTTTTATTATTGAAGTAAAAATCAACAAGTGATTTGGTGATAAAAACTTCCTGAGCTTCAGGATTCCTGGTATAGGTCAAAACAATCTGTCCCTTTAACAGGTTTCCATGAATCAGGCAACCTTCAGATCCAAAGTCGATAGTGATTTCCCTGTAGTTCTGTTGCATTACAACGGTTACAGTCACACAATCAGGAAGCATATTGTAGTTGGCTTCTGATCTGTTGTTTTCACTTTCCTCCTGGATTTCATAAACTTCAATCGATATATCATCGATAGATTCTGAGGCTTTGTCAATCTCAGCTGAACGGGATACTTCTGTATACTCCTGTACAACTGGTTCATCATTTTCAACCGCTTCGTTATCACTACATCCCACAATTAAGAGTGATAAGGCAAAAACAGTAAATAGCAATTTTTGGTTTGAAATAAAGTGTTTCATCTTTGCTCGATTTAAGTTATTATAGTGTTAAGACTTTCTTAAGAGGGAATAGTTTAATCGAAGACCAATTTTTTTCTTTGATCTTAATTAAAAACGCATATGAATATTATTTAGTATTAAATTTTATATCTTTGCGCCCTGATACGGAGAACTGTATCAATACATAAAAATTATTTAAATAAATATTGGCATGTATCTAACAAAAGAAGAAAAAGAAAAACTTTTCACAAAACATGGTAAAGGCGCGAATGACACTGGCTCAGCCGAGGGTCAGATCGCATTATTTACCGTGAGAATCAATCATCTTACCAATCATCTTAAAAAGAACCGCAAAGATTTTAATACTGAGCGTTCATTGGTGAAACTGGTAGGAAAGCGAAGGTCCTTACTCGATTATCTGATGAAGAAAGATATTATGAGATACAGGGAGATCGTTAAGGAATTAGGATTAAGAAAATAATTTTTGGAGGCTTTATGCCTCCTTTTTATTATATCCTTTGTAACAGAAGGAAACAAGAAGAAGCTGATTATAGTTTTTCATAGGTCATTCACTACAACAACACAACGACCATTGTTTAATTAGACTATAATTATTATGATTCCAAAAGCATTTAGAGAGGTCATCGACCTCGGTGATGGAAGAGAAATTTCCATCGAAACCGGTAAGCTTGCAAAACAGGCTCATGGTTCAGTAGTTGTACAAATGGGTAATGCCATGTTATTATGTACAGCTGTATCGAACTATGATCCCATAGATGTGAATTTCTTACCATTAACTGTAGATTACAGAGAAAAATTTGCCGCAGCGGGACGTTATCCCGGCGGATTCTTTAAAAGGGAAGCGCGACCAAGTACTGAAGAGATCTTAACCATGCGATTGGTTGATCGTGTATTACGTCCACTTTTTCCAAAGGATTACCATTCAGAAACTCAGGTCATGATCCAGCTCATGTCGCATGACGACGATGTGATGCCGGATGCTTTGGCAGGATTGGCAGCATCTGCAGCCATTCAACTGAGTGATTTTCCATTTGAAACTGCTATTTCAGAAGCGAGAGTAGCACGAATCGATGGTGAATTTGTAATTAATCCAAGCCGAGAGCAATTGAAAAATGCCGATATCGACATGATGGTAGGAGCATCGGAAGAATCGGTGATGATGGTTGAAGGTGAAATGGACGAGTGCAGTGAAGAAGAAATGGCTGAAGCCATTAAGTTCGCTCATGAGGCCATTAAAGTCCAATGCCAGGCGCAGGTACGATTAGCTGAAGCCGTCGGAAAAAAGGAGGTTCGCGATTACGAACTTGAAGCAGAAGACGAAGATCTCGAGAAAAAAATCCATGATCTTACTTACGACAAATACTTCGCGGTTGCAAAATCCGGCTTGTCGAAGAATGAGCGTTCTGATGCCTTTTCAGCTATTAAAGAAGAAGTTAAAGAAACTTTTTCGGAAGAAGAACTGGAAGAAATTGGTGATTTGGTAAGCACTTACCTGGGTAAAACAAAAAAGGAGGCCATTAGGAATCTAACCTTAGATGAAGGTGTAAGATTGGATGGACGGAAAACCACTGATATTCGCCCAATTTGGTGTGAGGTTGACTATCTGCCTTCTACCCATGGCTCGTCTGTATTTACCCGTGGTGAAACACAGGCCCTTGCAACTGTTACCCTGGGAACTTCAAGAGAAGCTAATATTGTAGACCTGGCGACTTTCCAGGGCGAAGAGACTTTTTATCTGCACTATAACTTCCCGCCATTCTGTACGGGAGAAGCCAGGCCCATCAGAGGTACCTCCAGGCGTGAGGTAGGACACGGAAACCTGGCACAGCGTGCACTTAAAGGTATGATCCCGGAGGATTGTCCATACACCGTTCGAATCGTAAGTGAAGTACTTGAAAGTAACGGATCATCATCTATGGCAACTGTATGTTCAGGAACAATGGCCCTTATGGATGCAGGTATCCAGCTTAAGAAGCCTGTTTCAGGAATTGCAATGGGCTTGATCAGCGACGGAGACCGTTATGCTGTACTTAGTGATATCCTTGGCGATGAAGATCACCTGGGAGACATGGATTTTAAAGTTACAGGAACAAAAGATGGTATTACAGCCTGCCAGATGGATATCAAGATCAAAGGATTATCCTATGAGATTTTGATCAAAGCCTTACAACAGGCTCGTGATGGCAGATTGCATATCCTTGATAAACTTACTGAGACCATTGCCGAACCAAATGAGAGCATCAAGCCACATGCACCTAAGATTATAACAACTATGATCCCGGGTGAATATATAGGCGCATTGATCGGTCCGGGTGGAAAAACCATCCAGGAACTTCAGAAAGAATCCAAAACAACTATTGTGATTAATGAAGATCCGGATACAGAAGAAGGTATTGTTGAAATTCTTGGAACCGATCAGGATGGAATTGACATGGTTCTTGCGAAGATCGAATCTATAACCTTTACTCCTGAAAAAGGAAGTATCTATGAAATGAAGGTGATTAAGATCCTTGAATTCGGAGCAGTTCTTGAATTTCTCGATGCACCAGGAAACGAAATCTTATTGCATATCAGTGAGATGGCTTGGGAACGTACATCTAATGTCACCGATGTTATGAATATTGGTGATCATGTTGATGTGAAGTACTTCGGATTTGATCCGAGAACGAAACGTGAAAAAGTATCCCGAAGGGCGCTTCTACCCAAACCGG
>JABDPU010000138.1 GCA_013042625.1 Flavobacteriaceae bacterium
TTCAAAAGAATTTTTTACCCCAATCTTCCTCCGATTTTATATATGCGATCATCATTGAAGAGTATGGCTTAATAGGTGGTTTATTCCTCATGCTGCTTTACCTGTGGTTGCTGTTCAGAATTGTGATCGTAGCACATAAGAGTGATGCAATTTTTGGAAAACTATTGGTTATAGGTGTCGGACTTCCAATTGTATTCCAGGCCTTGATCAATATGGCTGTAGCAGTAGAATTATTCCCCGTAACTGGCCAGACCCTGCCACTGATAAGCAGCGGTGGAACATCGATCTGGATGACCTGCCTGTCAATTGGAATAATACTAAGTGTTAGTGCCAAACGACAGGAATTAAGACAATTGGAAGAGCTGGAAGATAATCCGCTGGAAATTTTAAGTGAAACGATTTGATGGGAGGATTCAAGATCATATTGTCAGGTGGTGGAACAGGAGGTCATATTTATCCGGCTATTTCAATCGCCAATGAGCTAAAATCAAGGCATCCCGACGCTGAGTTTCTTTTTGTAGGCGCCAAGGATAAAATGGAGATGGAAAAAGTACCTCAGGCAGGATATAAGATTGAAGGGCTTTGGATCTCCGGAATTCAAAGGAAATTAACACTGAAGAATCTGTCATTTCCATTCAAATTGATCAGCAGCCTGCTGAAATCAAGAAAAATTCTGAACAAATTTAAACCGGATGTAGCCATAGGAACCGGAGGCTTCGCAAGCGGACCATTATTACAGATGGCGGTTTCAAAAGGAATACCGAGTTTAATTCAGGAACAGAATTCATTTCCAGGTATTACCAATAGAATTTTAAGCAAAAAAGCAGATAAGATCTGTGTGGCTTATGACGGGTTGGAGAAATACTTTCCGAAGGAAAAACTTATCAAAACCGGTAATCCGGTAAGGGAAGACCTGCTTCATATTTCAGGTAAATCAATCGAAGGTAAAGATCATTTCAATCTAAAACATAACAAGATTGTATTACTGGTGCTAGGAGGAAGTTTAGGTGCCAGGCGCATTAATGAACTGATAGAAGAAAAGCTTGACTTTTTTGAAACCCAGAATGTTGACCTGATATGGCAATGTGGGAAATTATATTACGATAAGTATAAAAGCTATGATGATAAAAAAAATGTTCAGGTACATGCCTTCCTGAACAGAATGGATATGGCTTATGCTGCTGCCGATGTAATCATTTCACGAGCGGGTGCAAGCTCGGTTTCCGAATTATGTATAGTAGGGAAACCCGTTATTTTCATTCCCTCTCCAAATGTGGCTGAAGATCATCAGACTAAAAATGCTAAAGCCATTGTAGACAAAGAAGGTGCTTTAATGATTAGGGAAGAGGATCTTGATGTTGATTTTGAAAACCTGTTTGGGCAACTCATGAGCAGCAGGGAAAAACAACAGCAATTAGGTAAAAATATTAAAGAACTGGCGCTGGTAAATGCTACCAGTGATATTGTTAATGAAGTGGAAAAACTGATTAAAGAATGAAGTTGGATCGATACAATAAAATATACTTCATCGGGATTGGCGGCATCGGAATGAGTGCCCTGGCCAGGTTTTTCCATTATCAGGGAAAGAATGTTTCTGGTTATGACAGGACTCCAACCGATATTACCGATGGATTGATCGAACTCGGGATTCAAATCCATTTTGAGGATGATGTATCACAGATCGATGTTCCGTTTCTTGATAGTGCACAAACTCTGGTAATATATACTCCCGCTGTTCCTAGGGAACATAAGGAATTAAGTCATTTTGTAAACGAAGGTTTCGAAGTGATCAAACGCGCAGATGCGTTGAGCGCTGTGGCAGGGCAGGCTGATTGTCTGGCCATTGCAGGAACCCATGGGAAGACGACTACAACGAGTATACTCGGTCATTTATTAGCAGAATATGGTATTGAGGTAACTGCCTTTTTAGGTGGAATTTCTGAAAACTATCAGTCCAATCTCATCCTGAAAGGCGACAAGGTTTTTGTTGTTGAGGCCGATGAATTCGACCGGTCATTTTTAAAACTCAGCCCCGATATGGCATGTATTACTTCGATGGATGCCGATCATCTGGATATCTATGGAGATAAGGAAGAATTGGTTAAAACCTTCAAAGCATTTGCAAGTAATGTAAAACCTGGCGGAAGATTATTTGTTACTGCGGGCTTGCCAATTGATGGCATAAGCTGCGGGATTGAAACAAACGCTGATTATCAAATAAAAAATATAAAAATAGAAGAGGGAACTTATGTGTTTGACCTTCAGACACCGGATTCCCTTTATGAAAATTTCAAATTTAACCTACCTGGTAGACATAATTTGTCGAATGCATTAATAGCTCTGGCTATGGCTATAGAATATGGTTGCGCTCCGTATAGACTAGTCAGGGCTTTGGCATCCTACAAGGGGGTTAAAAGAAGATTTACATATCTGATCAAATCGGACCATCTTGTCGTAATAGATGATTATGCCCATCATCCTGAAGAGATCAATGCCGTTTATGATGCGGTAAGAGAAATGTATCCAGGGAAGCGGACTTTGGTGCTATTCCAACCTCATTTATATAGCAGGACACAGGATTTCGCCGAGGAGTTTGCCGAGAGCCTTTCAAAGTTCGACGAGGTGTTACTGCTCGACATTTATCCGGCAAGGGAAAAGCCCATAGAAGGGGTGACGTCTTCATGGCTGTTAGACAAAGTGAATAACAAGAACAAAAGACTGATTTCCAAAGCGGAAATTCTGTCTGAATTAGAACAAAGCAGTGCCCAGGTCATCATGACACTTGGTGCAGGAGATATTGGAGAAGAAGCAAAAAGTATTAAAGAAAAATTAAGCCTTGCGAGTTAACTGGAACTACATAAAATCAATTGTTTTAGTAAGCATTATCGTGTTTCTATATTCCTTCGCGTCGGTTAAAAACGATCGCCGTAACATTTCAGGGATTGACGTCAATTTTACCGGAAATAATAACTTATTTATCACCGAAGAAGCCGTTAATAAATTGTTAATACAAAATGAAGACAGTATTACGACCATGGCTAAAGAAACTTTAGATTTGAATGGATTAGAAACTGCCCTTAAGTCTAATCCCATGATCAAAACCGCCGAGGTGTATCTTACTGTAAATGGGGAAGTTACAGCAGATGTTGAACAGCGAACACCCATTGCGAGAGTGAACACAAATGCAGCATATTACATCGATGAAGACGGCGCATATATGCCATTGTCTGAAAATCGTTCGGCTCGCGTTCCTCTGGTTACAGGACAGGTTTTTAAAAACGACCTTAAAAACATTTACACAATCGCAAAAAAAATTCAATCAGATGAATTTTTAAAGACACATGTTGTGGAAATAATACAACATGATGATCAGGCGATTACTTTGTTAACCCGGAAATTAGATTTAAGTGTTTATCTGGGTCAACTCAATCGATTAGATGCCAAAGTGAAGAATTTCAAGGCGTTCTATCAGAAGGCGAGAAAGGACGAAGTCCTTCAAGATTATAAGACTGTTAATTTACAATTTGAAAATCAGGTCGTTTGCACTAAACACTAAATTATGGAAAAACAGCAGTATGCCGTCGGATTAGATATAGGAACCACGAAAATCGTGGCTATGATCGGACGCCGGAATGACTACGGCAAACTCGAAATTCTCGGGATTGGTCGTACAAAGAGCCTTGGGGTGCATCGAGGCGTAGTCAATAATATTACTCAGACTATTCAGTCGATTCAACAAGCCGTCAATCAGGCTGAAGCTGCTGCCGGTTTCAAAATTGAAGATGTGACCGTAGGTATTGCAGGTCAGCATATCAGGAGCCTTCAGCATAGTGATTATATAACCCGGACGAATTCTGAAGTTGTTATTGATGAAGATGATATTGACAGACTGATCAACCAGGTTCATAAGCTTGTGATGCTCCCCGGAGAGGAGATAATTCATGTTCTGCCACAAGAATTCAAAGTAGATGGCCAAAGCGAGGTTAAAGAACCTGTTGGTATGTATGGTGGCAGGCTTGAAGCGAATTTTCATGTAGTTGTAGGACAGGTCTCATCGATCAGGAATATAGGACGCTGTGTAAAAAGTGCCGGACTGGATTTGGAAGGGATAACTCTTGAGCCTCTGGCTTCAGCAAATGCAGTTTTAAGTCAGGAAGAAAAAGAAGCGGGAGTGGCTCTCATCGATATCGGTGGAGGAACGACCGACCTGGCCATTTTTAAGGATGGGATTATCCGTCATACAGCGGTTATTCCTTTCGGAGGAAACGTGATTACCGAGGATATCAAGGAAGGATGTTCCATCATTGAAAAACAGGCAGAATTGCTTAAGATCAAATTTGGGTCGGCCTGGCCCGGTGAAAATAAAGATAACGAGATCGTTTCCATCCCGGGATTGCGCGGTAGGGAACCGAAAGAAATAACCCTGAAGAATTTATCCAAGATCATTCATGCAAGGGTAGTGGAGATTATTGAACAGGTTTATGTTGAGATCAAGAATTATGGTCACGAAGAACAGAAGAAAAAATTAATAGCAGGAATCGTCCTGACAGGTGGTGGAAGCCAGTTAAACCATTTAAAGCAACTTGTTGAGTATATCACCGGAATGGACACAAGAGTGGGTTATCCTAATGAGCATTTGGCCGGGGATAGCGATGACGAAGTGACCAGTCCGTTGTATGCGACTGCTGTCGGACTAGTAATGGAAGGTATTCGACAAACCGACAAAAAAAGCTCGGAGGAAACTGAAGATGAGACCGATCCGATAATGACAGGAAGTACTGAAGCAGATGGAGCTCAAACCCATCAGGAGACTTTGGCCGAAAAGACAACCAAGGAGCGAAAGACCTTCCTGGAAAAATTGACAGAACGCGTAAAAGATTTTCTGGATAATGCAGAGTAAAAATAAATTTCAAACAATAGTGATTCAATCCCTTAAAACCTATTTATATGAGTAATTCAGACGACATTGGTAACATAACTTTTGATCTGCCTAAGAACCAGTCTAATGTGATCAAGGTCATTGGTGTAGGTGGTGGAGGAAGCAATGCCATTAATTATATGTTTCAACAGGGCATAAAAGGCGTTGACTTCGTCATTTGTAACACAGATTCCCAAGCTTTGAACAACAGCGGTATTCCTAATAAAATTCAGTTAGGTGTGAACCTCACAGAAGGACTGGGAGCCGGGGCAAATCCTGATGTAGGCGAGCAAGCTGCTTTGGAAAGCCTGGATGATATTCGAGATATGCTCGAAGTCCATACAAAAATGATATTTATTACCGCCGGAATGGGTGGTGGAACCGGAACAGGTGCCGCACCAATAATAGCTAAAATGGCAAAGGAAATGGGAATTCTGACGGTTGGAATTGTTACTATGCCTTTCCAGTTTGAAGGAAAACTTAGAAATCAACAAGCCCAGAAGGGTATTGAGAATCTAAGAAATCATGTCGATTCACTAATCGTTATCAATAATAACAAATTGCGTGAGGTATATGGAAACCTCGGATTTAAAGCAGGATTTTCAAAGGCTGACGAGGTCTTATCAACAGCGGCAAGAGGCATAGCAGAGGTTATTACACACCATTACACTCAAAACATTGATTTAAGGGATGCAAAAACCGTTTTGAGCAACAGTGGAACAGCAATAATGGGATCTTCTTCCGCAAGCGGAAATAACCGTGCCCAGGAGGCCATTATGAAGGCATTAGATTCACCCTTGTTGAATGATAATAAGATATCGGGGGCCAAGAATGTACTGTTACTCATCGTCTCCGGATCACAGGAAATCACCATCGATGAAATTGGTGAGATCAATGACCATATCCAGACCGAGGCAGGTCACGGCGCTAACATTATTATGGGTGTAGGAGAAGATAGTGACCTGGGTGAAGCCATTTCGGTAACGATTATCGCAACAGGTTTTAATATTGACCAGCAAAATGATATTACAAATACTGAAGCCAAAAAAGTTGTGCATGCCCTTGAGGACGAGCAGATGATGGAACAGGACCTTTCCGACAGGGATCCTGCAATTATCACGCCCGACATAGTTCTTGAGAAAACCGAAGAACGGATTGTTCATACTCTTGAGGATAACGAAGAATCGGAGATGGAACTTATTCCAACCTCTGAACTGATCAGGAATATCAACGTGGTTTATGAAGAAGTTTCTGCGGAAATCATGCAGGATGATTTTATTATCTCTGAGGTTCAGGACATGTCTGTTACTGAAACAGCCGATGAAATTAAGGAACAAACCATGCTAACCTTCGATCTTCCGCTGACTGAACCTGAGATTGAGATAGAAGAGCCGGAAAAGAAGGAAACAGTTGTTTTCGAATTGGATGAAGAGGTTAAAGATATCTCTGTTAAGGATTACATTGAGTTGATAACTGTAACTGAAGCGAACGAAGAAGGGGAGACCAGGTATGCTTTAGACGATCACATCATTTTAGAGAAAACTTCAGATCGATTGGAGCAGGCCGAGACCAAACCTGTTGTTGAGGAGGACGTTGTTTTCGAAAAGAAGGTGATTGAATCACAACCTGACGAAGAACCGGTTGAAGATATAGACCCGATAAACAGTCCGATTTCCGAATTATTGAAGGCCAGAGCAAATGAGCGCCGACAAAAAATGAAAGAATTCAATTATAAGTTTAACAATGCCAAAATAGATGATATGGAGAAAGAACCGGCATATAAACGTCAGGGTGTAGACCTTGATGAGGTTCAACATTCATCTGAAAATAACGCATCGCGGTTATCTGTTGAATTAGATGATAACGATGATGTTCAATTACGAAGTAATAATTCTTTTTTACACGACAACGTAGATTAATAGCAAGTCAAGTTTTAGTGTCCAACACTTCGTTTAAAACCCGAGAATTTTCCCTCATAATTTTCGGGTTTGTTTTCTTATCTTCGCAGCATTAAACAAGAGTATTTTAAATGAGTTTACAGGATGATATAATGCAGGCTATTAAGGTGGCGATGAAATCGAAAGATCAGGCAGCCCTGACGGCTTTGAGAGCGGTTAAATCGGCTATATTATTAGCCCAGACAGAAAAGGGAAGGAATCATGATTTGTCTGAAGAACAAGAGATGAAAATTCTTCAGAAGCTGGTTAAACAGCGTAAAGACAGTGCAGCAATTTACCAGGAACAGAATCGTCAGGACTTAGCTGAGCCTGAAATTGCTGAAACCAAAATTATCAGTCAGTTTTTACCCGAGGCACTTTCAGAAGAAGAAATTGAAAAGGTGGTTGTTATGACAATCGATGAAATTGGTGCAGAGGGTATGAAAGATATGGGAAGAGTTATGGGAATTGTATCCAAAGAGTTAGCCGGACAGGCTGATGGTAAAACCATTTCTGCCATCGTGCGTTCTAAACTTTCCTAATAAATAATATTGGCCACGTAGTTCAACTGGATAGAATATCAGATTTCGGCTCTGAGGGTTGAGGGTTCGAATCCTTCCGTGGTCACTACAAGCGAAAAGTCTGCATTTCAAATGCAGACTTTTTTTATAGTAATTAAAGAGTTAAGCTTGCTTAAATTCTTTAATTACTATAAAAAAATGCATGGTGTAAACCATGCTGCTTTTCATTTGCAAAGGAGAGCGCAGTAAGGATCACGAAGTAATCCTTATTAAATGAAGCAACTTTTCACTTTCACAGGGGAGCGTCATAAGGATCTTTCCAAAGGAAAGAATCCTTGTTGGTGAGGTATTAATTGTTTGGATGCTTTTAATTTTCAAAGGGGTCAGAGATAGAGCTTTTCGCCAGGAAAGAGTCCATAGTTTGTCATTGGGCTGTTGTTTCACTTTATCGATTAATTGAACCCTTTCTTTCCACATATCGATTTTCCCGGACTCAAGTCGAATAAGTGAATTCTTTAAAAAAGCTCAAAAAATTTCAAAATTGACTTAAAAAAGGCGAAAAATGGCTCAAAAAAGGCAAAAAAGGACTAAAATCAATCTATTTTGATCAATTATAGTTTGTTTTATTATTGATCTTAATTCAATGTATTTTCTTACTTTTAAAACTTCAAATCCAACTAAATCCCTCACAATTTATTTAATTAATCAAGCGTTAACTCTATGATGCTGCACTTGTTTCTACTACAACGCTTCAATGGCGGCGGGAAGGTCGTATTAATCATATGCTTTCTTGCCCTGTTTATTATGCTTTGTTACTTCGCCTTAAGAATGGTGGAGATGGCATTTGTAATGAGGAAAAAAAGGCCATTATACAGGCATCTTTTGCCCTTTCGGAAATTAACAGAGAACCAGTTGAAAATACTGGAATCTGATTTTGTCTTCTATAAAAAGTTAGAGGAGAAGGAGAGACGATATTTTGAACATCGGGTAGCATCACTTATAAAGGATAAGTTTTTTATAGGCCGTGAAGGATTGGAAGTTACAGATGAAATGAAGGTCTTGATCTCTGCTACCGCTGCTATGTTAACCTTTGGTTTCCGGGATTTCTACATTGGACTGATCAACAAGATATTTATTTATCCCGACGAGTTTTATTCAAAAATCAATGATGAATATCATAAAGGTGAATTTAATCCGCGATTACAGGCGCTTGTTATTTCATGGAATCACTTCAAAGAAGGTTTTGAAGTAGCCAACGATAATGTCAATCTGGGGATTCATGAATTTACCCATGCCATTCATTTGAATAGTATAAAAGAAAGGGATGTGAGCTCAACCATTTTTGAAGATTCCTTCAAAGAACTGGTCGAATTGATTTCCAATCAGGACGATCTGAGAAAACGCCTCATTGATGCAGAATATTTCCGTGAATATGCATTTACAAACCAATTCGAGTTCCTGGCTGTAATAGTGGAAACCTTTATTGAATCTCCTCAGGAACTCAAAAATCAATTTCCGCAAGTCTATTCCAAGGTACAGCAAATGCTCAATTTTAATTTTGCTGGTTATTGATCATCAGTGTATAATATGATTTTCGTCATGTTTTTTTCAGCATTGAACCACTACTTTTAATAGTGTTAAATGTTGAAATGATGATTAAGACCAGACCCGTCTCAGATATAATGACGAGGGATGTTATTACGGTCAGCCGCAATGACGATCTCGAGACTGCCGAACTGATGTTCAAGAAAAAAAAGATCAGACATATTCCAGTGGTATCAGGTGATATTATTGTTGGAATGCTTAGTTATACAGACCTTCTTAGAATTAGCTTCGCCGATGCCGTGGATGAGGATGAAAGCACTGTAGACACCATTGTCTACAATATGTTCACAATTGAACAGGTCATGGCCAAAAATGTGATGAGTGTTACCCCTGACACCAGCATTAAAGAGGTGGCTGAGATTTTAGCTGCACGCGAATTTCATGCCATACCAGTGGTTAATGACGGTCATCTGTTGGGCATTGTTACAACAACCGATTTGATAAATTATTTATTAGATCAGTTTTAGCAAGTGTAGTGTGAGAGGGCCCCGAGAAATCGGGGCCTTTTTTTATGC
>JABDPU010000144.1 GCA_013042625.1 Flavobacteriaceae bacterium
GGCCTTGCTTTCAGTAGTCTTAGGTGCTTTTGCTGCGCATGGTTTAAAGCCAATCATTCCATCTGAAGCTATGGATTCATTTCAAACCGGAGTAAGGTATCAGATGTATCATGCCCTGGCACTTTTAGTCCTTGGATTTACCGATAAAGTGTCGGTCAGGATGAAAAAAAGATTTTTCGTTTTAGTTGTGATCGGTGTTTTACTTTTTTCGGGATCTATTTATGGATTGTCCACAAATGATCTGACATCTTTTGATTTTAAGACTATTGGTTTTATCACTCCAATTGGAGGATCATTGCTAATTTTGTCATGGATATTACTGCTGGTATATATTGTTAAAAACCGCTTTGATAAAATCTGAAATCTATTGAATCCCGGCTTTTTTTTTGGTTATTTTTGTCATGTCTTAATCGAACAAAATTATGACAGAATACATTCAATTAGCGAAATCGATTTCGCTTGAAGCCTATGGTATTAAAGATTCAATTTCCCACTACCAGTTAACTGCGGATAAACTTCATGATTTAACCATCAAAAAGGGCCAGGGAACGGAGGCTTCAACTGGAGCCCTGGCGGTGAATACAGGTGAGTTTACAGGCCGTTCACCGCTCGACAGGTTTATTGTAAAAGACCATATCACCAGAGACATTGTCTGGTGGGGAGATATTAATATCCCCTTTGATCCTGACGCATTTGACAAGCTGTATGATAAAATGGTGTCATATCTATCGGGTAAAGAAGTTTTTGTCAGGGATTGTATTGCCTGTGCCGATGATAATTACAGGACCAATATCAGGGTGATCAATGAGTATCCCTGGAGCAATCTCTTTGTATATAATATGTTTATCAGGCCAGATTCTGATGAATTAAATGGATTTGAACCGGATTGGCTTGTGATAAATGCACCTGAATTTAAAGCAGATCCTGAAATTGATGGGACGCGTCAGCACAATTTCGCGATTTTGAACTTCGCAAAGAAAATTGCCATTGTAGGAGGCACAGGATATACAGGAGAAATAAAAAAGGGTATTTTCTCGGCATTGAATTTAATTTTACCGGTTTTTAAAAATACCCTCCCGATGCACTGTAGTGCCAATGTTGGGAAACAAGGTGATACTGCTATCTTCTTTGGTTTGTCCGGAACTGGAAAAACCACGCTTTCAACAGATCCCAACCGAAGTTTGATAGGTGATGATGAACATGGATGGACGGAAGAGAATACCATCTTCAATTTTGAAGGCGGTTGTTATGCCAAGGTGATAGACCTGTCTAGAGAGAGTGAACCCGAAATATATGATGCGATAAAAAGGGGGGCCATTCTTGAAAATGTCATCATGGACAACAATCATTTGGTGGACTATAAGGATTCAAGCATTACCCAAAACACAAGGGTTAGCTATCCTCTGTACCATATTGATAATATTCAACAACCATCAATAGGGCGAAATCCAAAGAATATTTTCTTTTTAACAGCTGATGCCTTTGGTGTTTTGCCTCCTATTTCCAAATTGACTCCCGGACAGGCAGCCTATCATTTTATTTCGGGTTATACGGCTAAAGTTGCAGGAACTGAGGAGGGAATTATTGAGCCGGTCCCCAGTTTTTCAGCCTGCTTCGGAGCACCGTTTATGCCGCTTCATCCTACGAAATATGCTGAAATGCTAAGCCGTAAAATGAAAGAAGCCGGTGTAAATGTATGGTTGATCAACACAGGATGGACAGGAGGACCCTATGGTGTTGGCAACCGCATAAAATTAAAATATACACGAGCCATGATCACTGCTGCTATGAACGGGGATCTGGATGAAGTTTCCTATGAAACCTATCATACACATTCGGTTTTTGGCTTGTTACAACCCAGAAAATGCCCAGGTGTGCCCGATGAGGTTTTAAGTTCAAGACGAACATGGAATAATGATAAGGGTTATTATAAGGCCGCATATAAACTGTCTGAAACCTTCAGGGAAAATTTCAAGAAATTCGAAGCTTATGCCAGTGATGAAATTCTTTCGGGAGCACCGAATCTGAGATAATTAAACAATAAGAAAAAAGGGGTTCATTATCGAACCCCTTTTTTTATTTGCTTTTATTGACGATCTGAATATACTTGTCAAGTGCCATGGTCATGGATGGTGTCTCTGGTGTAGGCGCTGAAATATCCACCCTCAGTCCTTTATTCTCTACCGCTTTCATAGTTGTATTTCCAAATACTGCTATACGCGTATTATTCTGTTTGAAATCAGGGAAATTGTGGAATAGTGATTCGATTCCTGACGGACTGAAAAACACGAGTATATCGTAGTATACATCGGCAAGATCAGACAAATCACTGATAACGGTCTTGTAAAATGTAGCCTGCTTCCAGTCAATTCCAAGATTGTCTAATGTATTTGGAACTTCCGGCTTTAACTTATCTGTGGTTGGCAGAAGGAAAACTTCGTCTTTATATTTTTTAATCAATGGAGAAAGCTCACCAAAGGTTCTCTTTCCAACATAGATCTTTCGTTTTCTGTAAACGACATATTTCTGCAGGTAATAAGCCACCGCCTCAGACTGACAGAAATACTTCATGGCATCGGGCACTTTAAATCGCATTTCTTCAGCTACCCTGAAAAAATGATCGACAGCATTTCGGCTGGTTAGAATAATAGCAGAATAATTATTGAGATCAACTTTCTGAAGCCTGATCTCCTTGGCAGGAACCCCTTCAACATGAATAAAAGGCCTGAAATCAATTTTAACCCGCTGCTTGTCCTGTAACTCGAAGTAAGGTGAATTCTCTCCTTTAGGCGCTGGTTGTGAAACCAAAATAGTTTTCACTTTCATAGATCGATCGTAAGTTTTTCTTCCGTTAATCTGTTATGACCTGATATAAAATAATATAAGGCCCGATTTCGAGAGCGCAAAGATACAAAATAAAATAAAAAAAGTTCGCTAAAATGAGTTTTTGATTCGCTTTAATTGAGGTGAAGAATCCGCTTAAATTGATGAGAATAATCAGTCCGAGTATAGCATATATCAAGGTTTGGCTTAAAGGCAAAGCATAGATAAGCAGTACGTTCAACGGTAGTAAAACAAGTCCGATGTAGTTCTTATAATTGGTCTTCTGAAAAACATATTCATGGATAAGGGAGTCTATCTCAAAAACACTGCCTATCAGCCTCTCAATTAATACTTTAATCAAAAGTACTGTGCCGAATAACAAAAGGATTTTCAGGAATAACGCCCATTCAAAATCAACCGGACTATATAGGACACCATAGCAGACATAAATGAAAATAGTCCCGGATATCAATAGGTTTGTAAATAGCAGGCTTTCAAATTGATCAATAAATTTCTGATCCCTGGAATAGATTTTCAAGTATTTGGAATTCCCCAAAAGACCCAGAAAATCAATAAAACGGGAATTATATGAATACCTCGTAAAGGCTAATATCCCGACAGAAAGCAGGATTAAGACAGTAAACCATTCATTCGAAATTATCGTTCTGAGCATGTTGCTAAATTAGGAAGAATTATCTTCAATCAGAATGCTGTAAAAAACTTACTTTTGCAGAAATATTTTGGCA
>JABDPU010000150.1 GCA_013042625.1 Flavobacteriaceae bacterium
CTGAACATGATAACCTTTACATCGTTGTATTCTTTTTTCAATGTTCTCAAAGCTGTAATGCCATTGAGTTCAGGAAGGTCGATTTCCGATAAGACCACATCAACATGGGTGCGTCCAACAAAATCAAAGAGTTCTTTGCCGGTTGTCACGCTCCCTATAACCTGAATGTCAGGAGAGGATTCGAAGAGCATTTTCAGTCCCGTTCGAATAATGGGATGATTATCAGCCACTAGTACATTAATCATTTACAATTGGTTTAATTAACATTATTGCGCTAACTCAAGTACAGGTTTGAAGTGTACTAATAGTTCTTAGGAGATAGACTAAGGTAGTGAAAATTCTCGTTTGCTAGAATACTTTTTGTAAGGATTTTAGTAGATTTATCGAAATTTTGTAGGAATTTCACATATGGGGATTGGTACCATCTTATGCTTATTTGCGGTATTTAATCGTTTATAAATTTTAAATACTTCCCGTTCACGCCCTTCAAAATCATTGGCGTTTTTATCTTGGTCGTCCATATCCATGGCCCATTCCAATTCATCATAACTGGCACCTATCTGATCTTCATCCGTACGATTATCTCCCCAAAGGCCATCGGTTGGTGGTGCATCAATAATATCCTGGTTAACACCCATAAACCGGCCTATTTCATAGACCTCCGATTTTAATAGATCTGCAATCGGACTCAAATCTACGCCACCATCACCATATTTTGTAAAGAACCCAACTCCGAAGTCTTCCACCTTATTTCCGGTTCCTGCGACGAGGTAACCATTTAGTGCGGCGAAATAATAAAGAGAGGTCATCCGAAGCCTGGCTCGTGTGTTGGCCAGTGCCATAAATCGATGCTCTTCAACTTCAACCCAGGGAAAGGACTCAACCAGACTGTCAAAAACAGCTGTCAGCTCAATGGTTTTCACCTGGACATTGGGATAATTATCCATCAACCATTCAATATGATTAAAGGCCCTGTTCACCTGTGAAGGTGCCTGGTGAATAGGCATTTCAAGGCATAATACTTCCAGTCCTGTTCTTGCACAAAGCGCAGAAGTCACTGCCGAATCAATACCACCGGAAACTCCAACAACAAAACCTTTCTGCTTTGCATTCGTACAATAATCCTTTAACCAATTAACGATGTAATCGACTACTTTTTCAGTTTTCATTGAGAATGGGAATATCTGTTATTGTAATGATAGAATGGTATCTTTGCCAACAAAATTACTGCAATAGGGTAATTAATAAAAATTAAGTCCGTTTTCTTTTCATACCGTAATAAATGAAAAAATTTGTCCTGATCTTAATCACATTTGTTCTGGTGATGAATTGCCGGAATGAAAGTGGAATAGAAGCCGATGTCCAGAGTATAGAAATGGATATCAAGCTGGAGCGTTTTGATAAACTATTTGCTGAAAGCCAACCGGAGAACCTGTCCGAATTAAAGGCATCTTACCCTTTTATGTTTTCCCGTCAGTTCACCGATGCCGACTACAGGGCACGCTTGAATGATACGCTGCAACAGCAATTATATCAGGAGGTTAAAAACACCTTTGAAACCATTCCCGAATTCGATGATATCTTGAATTTTTATAGGCATTTTAAATACCATTATCAAGGCTTCGAATCGCCGAGGTTGATCACTGTGGTTTCCGATGTGGATTATAGAAACAGGGTGATTGTTACGGATACGATTGCTCTTATCGGTTTGGATAATTACCTTGGAGCTGAACACGAATTCTACGGAGGGATACAACAATATATCAGTCAGAATTTAAAAAGAGAAATGATGGTTTCTGATTTGGCTGAAGCTTATGCAGAAAAAATGGTACCACGCCCTGTACAGCGAAATTTCCTTGCAGATATGATATATTTCGGAAAACGACTCTATTTCAAGGATAGGATGATCCCATTTGAGGAAGATGAAATTAGAATTGGTTATTCGAAGGATCAGTTGGAATGGGCCAAGGCAAATGAAAGTAATATTTGGCGATATTTTGTTGAGAACGAATTGCTATATGACAACGATTTGAAACTGACGTCCAGGTTTATAAATCCGGCACCCTTTAGTAAGTTTAATCTGGAACTGGACAACGAGTCACCGGGACGACTCGGACAATACATCGGGTGGCAAATAGTAAGATCTTACATGCAGAACAACGAAATTGGTTTTCGTGAGATGATGCTAAAAGATGCTGATGAAATATTTAAGAACGCAAGAT